>JAVWEG010000004.1:0-60306 GCA_036641735.1 Oscillospiraceae bacterium | reverse complement strand
AAGTCCATTTTTAAAAGTCCAAGCTCCTCAATAGTAGTCATAGTAAACTGCGTTACTATATTACCATCATTGCTTGCAAGAGGTACATACTCGTTTGCTGCTTCTCTTGTAATAACCACACCTGCCGCGTGTGTAGATGCGTGACGAGGCATACCTTCCAGCTTTATTGCCATATCCAAAAGCTCTTTTACGTCTTTATCTTCTTTATATTTTGAAGCAAGCTCTTTAGATTGTAGCAGTGCTTTATTTAAAGTCATTTTAAGCTCCATAGGAATGAGCTTTGCTATTGAATCAACCACTTGATATGGCATATCGAGTACTCGCCCTACATCGCGTATAGCAGCACGCGCTGCCATTGTACCAAAAGTTACTATTTGCGCTACGTGGTCCGCTCCGTATTTATCTATTACATAATTAATTACTTCTTGCCTGCGTTCATAGCAAAAATCAATGTCAAAGTCCGGCATAGATACTCGTTCGGGATTTAAAAAGCGTTCAAATAAAAGATTGTATTTAATAGGATCTACACCCGTAATGCCAATACAATAGGCACATAAGCTTCCTGCGCCTGAGCCACGTCCCGGGCCTACAGGGATATCGTGTTTACGCGCAAAATTAATAAAATCGAACACTATAAGATAATAATTTACAAATCCCATTCTGTCTATAACGGATATCTCATAATCAAGACGTTCACGCACTGCTTTTGGCACATTTTTGCCATAATGTTTAGCGAGTCCTTCTTCGCACAAGCTTACAAAATATTCTTTATTATCTCTATTATTCGGTGCTTTAAAATACGGTAATTTCGTCACACCAAATTCAAAATCAAAATTACAAGCATCTGCTATTTTATTAGTGTTTTCACAAGCCTCTTGTACATATGAAAACAATTCATACATTTCATCTGTTGATTTAATATAAAATTCTTGCGTGCCAAATTCTAGCGTATCATCATCATTAATCGTTTTATTTGTTTGAATACAAATAAGTAAATGCTGCATTTTATTATCTTCTTTTTCAAGATAATGAGCATCATTCGTTGCCACCATTGGTACCTTTGCTTCTTTGGCAACACGTATTAATTGTGGCAATATATCGCGCTGTTCAGGCAATGCGTGGTCTTGCAGCTCTATATAATAATTATCCTTACCAAAAAGCTCGCTATAATATTTAGCTATATCTAAAGCTTTATCGTAATCTCCGCTCAAAAGCGCCTGCGGTATTTCACCTGCAAGGCACGCAGATAAGCAAATAAGTCCCTCGTGATACTGCTCTAACAAAGCGTGGTCTATTCTCGGTTTTGAATAAAATCCATCAGTAAACCCTGCCGATACAAGCTTTATAAGATTTTTATAGCCTTGTTCATTTTTACATAATAATACAAGATGATTATATCCGTCTATGCGATTTACTTTATCAAATCTTGTGCGAGTAGCCACATATACCTCACACCCGATAATCGGTTTTATTCCTGCTTTTTTTGCTGCTTTATAAAAATCCACACACCCATACATTACACCGTGGTCAGTAATGGCAATTGCTGTTTGTCCCAATGCTTTTACTCGCTGCATAAGCCCATCAATACGGCAAGCGCCATCTAGCAGACTATATTCTGTATGTACGTGAAGATGTGTAAAGTTATGTAGCTTGTCAGACATTTTTACTCCTTATTTCCAAGTGATTTGCCGCTTGTTCTATGTTTTTAAGTCTATGATTTAACCCCGAACGGCTTAAATGTGGTATAAATAAGCAGCTTAATTCTTTAAGTGATAAATCCGGATTTTCTTCTCGCAACTCGGCTGCTTCTTTTAGCGCAAACGGTAAAGTATCAAAGGCATTATGTGCTTTTAGATATTCTATTGCACGCAAAGTTTTGCTATTTGCATTCACAGTTTTATCTATATTAGCTGTTTCGCAATTAGTAATTCTATTGGCTTTATTGCGAAAATCTTTGTATACTTTTAAATTCATTATCTCAATAGCTGCATTTGATGCACCCATAAAAGTAAGAATATCTTCTATTTGTTCACTTGCTTTAAAATATATTACATTTGCACCTTTACGCACAATATTTCCGGAGGCAAATCCGTGTCCCATAAGAAGCGCCTGTAAATCACGAGCCAAATGATGCCTTGAAGTAAGCAGCTCTAAATTATACTCTTTATTCGGATCTGTCATTGTGCCGGCGCATAAAAAAGCCGATGAAACAAAGGCATTTACGCAATGCTCACATTTAAAATTGTCACTGTTTATACGAAGCGCTACTTCGTTTTTATCGTAATGCAATAATAAAAGCAGCTTATTTATCTCTGTTTCATCTTTGATAGCATATTCATAAATATGGCTGTCCTCTTTGCCTTTAGTAATTATTTCACCGTTTATACCTATTTTGTCAAAAAGCTTTTTAGCATAAAAAGCTACATCACTGCGCTCTGTATGTAATATCAAGCCTTTTGTATCAAAATATTTGCTAAAGCACGCTATACCGTAACAAGCAGCTATTATGCAGCATCCTTTTACAGCGGAATGTTCTATTATTTCGCATTTTACATCTCCTGCAAAGCTCATATACTTTACACCACCTTCAGCAGCAAAATATCAATAAAATCTTGCTATATCTCTATGCTCCACATTTGGCTTGTACCCATTGTCTGCACACATTTTTGCCAAGCAATTTACAAAAGCGATGGAACGATGTTTACCTCCTGTGCAGCCAATAGCAATAGTAAGCTGGCTCTTGCCTTCCTTTACATACAATGGCAATGTATAGCTTACAAAATCCTCAATACGTGCAATAAGTCCTTTAGCTTCATCAGAAGCAAAAACATATTCATACACTGCTTTATCATTACCTGTAAGCGGCTTTAATTCAGGTACATAAAATGGATTTGGTATACACCGTACATCAAACACTATGTCCGCTTCTTTTGGCTGTCCGTATTTAAAGCCAAATGACATAATATTTAATAGCATTGCATCTGAATTTTGCTCTACAAACAATGACAGTACCTTGTCTTTAAGCAAAGCGGCAGACAAAAGCGATGTGTCTATTTTATAATTTGCAGTTTCATAAAGCGGCAATAAAATATTTCTCTCTTGCTCAATAGCTTGAGTTACAGATACTCCTGTAGCATAGCTTATAGGGTGACGGCGGCGAGTTTCTTTATATCTACGCTCAAGCGCTTCATTTGATGCGTCCAAAAATAATATCTTATAGCTGATATTCATATTAGAAAGCGGCTCTAGCGCTTTTGATATTTCCTCAGCCGAACGTCCGCCTCTAATATCCAGCACCACCGCTATTTTTTGCATTTTAGCTTCACCTTTAGTAGCAAGCTCCATTAGCTTAATAAGCAAGCTTGCCGGTATATTATCTATGCAAAAAAAGCCTATATCTTCAAGAGCATTCATCGCAAGGGATTTTCCTGCTCCCGACAGCCCCGTTACTATCAATAAATTCATTTAATATCCATCTTTCCATTACAGCTTATTACACGTATTTCTTTTTCAAGGGTATACCCCGTTTTATCTTTTACTTTGTTACACACCTCATCTGCCAATTGCAATACGTCCTTGCAAGTAGCTTCGCCCAAATTAACTATAAATCCGCAATGCTTATCACTGATAGCAGCACCGCCAACAGTGTATCCTCGCAATCCGGAGTTATCTATCAGCGCCCCTGCAAAGGCTCCTATCGGACGTTTAAAAGCACTGCCTGCGCTTGGCAAATCAAGAGGCTGCTTATCTTTGCGTTTTTGCGCATATTCTTTCATTTTATCGTTTATATCGCTTTTTAATGCCTTTTTCAATGTAAAACTCGCAGATAAAACACACCACGGGTTTTTATTGAATATTGAAGTCCTGTAACCAAATTCCGCATCTTTAGCTTCAATTGTTTTTATCTCGTTGCCATCAAAATAATCTATATTAATTAGTATATCTTTCATTTCTCCGCCAAATGCACCTGCATTCATAAATACAGCGCCGCCTATGCTGCCTGGTATACCAAAAGCAAATTCTATACCGCTAAGCTCTGCATCGCGTGCAGCTTTGCATACTTTAGCAAGGTCTGTACCTGCGCTTGCTGACAAGGTGTTACCATTTACACATATACTTTGCGGCATATCAGGCACTCTCACAACAGCACCAAAAAAGCCCTCATCAGCAAACAAAACATTACTGCCTTTTCCGAGTAAAAAATATACGATATTGTTAGAGCTTAATATTTTTATAGTCTTGCAAAGCTGCAAATTGTTTTTTGGTTTGCAAAAAATACTTGCATTACCCCCTATTTTAAATGTACAGTGTTCTTTTAAATTTTCGTCAAAATTATATTCTATATCGTCATTTTTTAATAGCTTTGCAATATCATAAATATTTTCAATCATATAAAGCTCCCTTTAATTACTTGCCAAGATTAGCAGCACCTATTATACCTGCGTTATTATAAAGCTTCGCCATACATATTCGTGTACGTAAATTAGAGCTTCGCGCATAATCTTCCTTGTCAATGCGGTTTTGTAGCTTTTTGAGCAAAGCATCACCTTCGTGTGACACTCCTCCGCCAATGCAAATTATTTGCGGCTGAAAAATATTTATCACATTTATTAGCCCACAAGCAATATAATCCACATATTTTTCTACAAGCGCCGTCCCTGCTATATCTCCCTTTTTCATAGCTTCAAAAGCTGTTTTGGCGTTTACATTGTCGATATTATTATCGACAATTTTCCACATCAGCGTGTTTTTATCTGATAGCATTGCCGCTTTTGTATCTTCCGCAAGGCTGCGAGCTGATGCATATTTTTCCCAGCATCCTTTACGTCCGCACATACACGGTCTGCCGCCTATGTCTATCACCATATGCCCAAGCTCTGCGCCCGCTTTGTTAAATCCTGCGTAAATCTTATTGTCTATAATAATGCCGCCGCCTATACCTGTGCCGAGTGTTATCATTACAGCACTTGCAGCACCCTTCGCTGCCCCTGCAAGATATTCTCCATAAGCGGCTGCATTAGCATCATTTTCTACATACACCTTGCATTTTAAAAGCTTTTCCATAGCCTGTGCCAAATGCCAATCGTGGTATGCAAAATTAGCGTTAAATCCTACAATTCCTGTAGAAGGATCCACACTTCCGGGTGTACCTATGCCAACACAAGCTATGTCAGTAAAGTTTATTTTGCTTTGCTGTGCAATATCAATACATAATTGCGCTATTAAAGCCTCTACTTCTTCGCGCGGCCTCGGTAAATTGGTTTTTGTACTTTTCGATGCAATAATATTATTGCTTTCGTCTACAATTCCTGCCGCAATATTAGTACCTCCGAGGTCAACACCAATTTTATATTTCATATTAATATTTCTCCTTAAAGCAAATAATTAACTGCCGTTTTATTGTGTGATTGAAGCATATTTATAAATCGTTTTCTATCGGTGTTTACTATTAGCTCTTGTGGATAGGATACTTCGTTTAGCATACCTGCCACAGTTGAGCTTTGCGCTAAATTGTATATTGAATGTGCATCGGAATTTACAGCAATATAAGCATTATTATCTACACAAGCCCTTATTAAGCAGCGCATATTCTCTTCTTTACCCGGACGTACAAGCGCAGAATTAGCGTTTATTTCTATTAATTTGTTGTTGCGCATCATTTCTTTTACCACTGTATCAAAGCAGCACGGATATTGTTCCGAATGGCCTATAATATCCACATATGGATTTTGCGCTATATTCATCCAGCTTTCTGTTGCTTCAGCTTTAGTTGGAATATGCCCGTATGCATCGTGATGAATAGATGCTACTATCCAGTCAAAATTATATCCTTTAAGCTCCTCTTGCGTAAAATCCAATGTGCCTTTTGTATCAAGCACATTCATCTCTACACCGCGAAGCAAAACAACTCCGTCTATTACAGGTGGCAAACGCGTTAAATTATAAAAATACCACGGATGTGCAGAGTCAGGCAAAGCAGGTGCGTGATCTGTAACAGCCATCGCCGCAAGCCCCAGCTCCTTTGCTTTTGTTATCATTTCTGTAATAGTATTGTATGCGTGGTTAGACACTAAAGTGTGCGTGTGTAAATCTGCTATTATGTTTAAAGTTTCCGTACTGCATATCTCCCAATAATTATTTTATTTCCACATCGTTTTCAAGCCCAAGCTGCGCTAATAATTCTTTAGCGGCATTATATCCCATCTTCTTTTGGCGGTTATTAATAGCTGCCGTCTCTAGTATTACAGCCAAATTTCTGCCCGGCATTACAGGAATAACCGTGCAAGGCAAATCTATACCCAATATTTCTGTAGTGTCTTGCTCTAGCCCTGTACGGCTGTAATTTTTAGTTCTGTCCCACGGCTCAAGCTCTACTACAAGGTCTATCTTTTCACTCATTTTTACAGCGCCCGATCCAAATACACGCGCTACGTTAATAATGCCTACGCCTCGCAGCTCTATAAAGTGGCGAATATTTTCAGGTGCTGTGCCTAAAATAGTGCGGTTAGATACTCTGCGCAGCTCTACTGCATCATCCGCAATAAGGCGATGTCCGCGTTTTACCAGCTCTACAGCCGTCTCACTTTTACCTACACCGCTCTCACCCAATATCAATATGCCTTCGCCATACACCTCCACAAGCACTCCGTGACGTGTAATACGCTGTGCAAGCTCCACACTTAGCATAGATATAAGCGCACTCATTAGCGCCGAAGTGTTCTCAGATGTGCGAAGCACAGGCACTTTATATTGTCCTGCAAATTCAAGCATTTCATCAAACACTGCAAGATTGCGCGTAATAATAACAGCCGGCGGCTTTGTGGCAAAAAGTGTGTGGCTATGGCTTCGCCTTTCGCTTTCTTCTAACGTTTCAAGATATCCCATCTCAGCCATACCAAGTATTTGCAAACGAGTAGGGTCAAAGTACTCATCATATCCGGTAAGTAAAAGCCCGGGTCTATTTACATCCGCCGTTACTATAGATATGTTGCCAAGCTCATCAGGCTTATACACTACCTCTAAATTAAGCTGATTAACTATTTTGTCCAGTGATACGCTAAATTGTGCCATATCAAGTCCACCCCTTTTATTCTTATTTTTCTGTATATTCTTATTATATATTATTATGAGAGATATATCAATTTTTGTTTGTACATTTACTCGCTTTTACTTTATTTTACTTCAAATATTTGGTATACTGTATTTGTAAATAAATTTTGAGGAGCATAATAAATGAGAATAGCTATTTTCACTGAAACATACTTTCCGTTTATAAGTGGTGTTGTTACGCATATCAAAACACTAAAAGACTGTCTTGAAGAGCGCGGTCACGAGGTAATGATAGTAACACTTAATCCAAAAGCTGTATGTCATTATGTAAAAGACGATGTATTGTATTGTCCTGCCATACCACTAAAGCGTATTTATGGATATGGCCTTGCTAATCCTGTCAATATTCAAAGGCTTCGTATAATAAGCGATTTCAATCCCGATATTATCCATATTCATACAGAATTCAGTATGGGCATATTTGGCTCGTTTGCCGCACGCAAATTAAAAAAGCCTGTAGTTTACACACTGCACACAATGTACGATGACTATATGTTTTATGTAGCGCCTGAACGGTTTCAAAATATGGTAAAGCCTGCGGCTCACTTGTATTTTCGTAAAGTGGCTAACAAAGCTACCGAAGTAATAGGGCCTTCCCCTAAAGTAGCCGAATATTTGCGCCGCTGCGGTGTAGAGCGCCATATCAATATAATACCAAATACTGTAGATTTATCCGATTTTATGCCCGAGAATGTATCTCGTGATAAAATAGATGCCGTACAAGCAAAGCTTGGAATTGCCAAAGACGATGTCGTATTATGCTTTGTGGGCAGGCTTGGTAAAGAAAAAAGCATAGATACTCTAATAGAATATTTTGCCGGATTTTTTAAAGGCGAAGAAACATTTAAGATGATGATTATTGGAGACGGCCCTGAAAAAGCCAATTTGACAGCACTTATCCGCCGTCTTGGAGTACAATCGCAAGTTCAGCTTTTAGGCCCCATAAAGCACGAAGAAATTCCGCCTTATTATCACGCGTGCAATTTATTTGCCACTGCATCTTTATCGGAAATGAACTCCATTTCTATGCTTGAAGCGATGGCAAGCGGACTATATGTTTTGCAAAGACTGGACATTTACAATAAAGCGCAGATATCCAAAGGTGAAAACGGTGACATATTTAACAGCGCCGCAGAGCTTGCTGTGCTGATAAAAGAAGAGGCATCACTTAATGCAAATGAGCGCCAGGCAAGGCGTAATAAAGTAACAGCATTTACTAAAAAATATGGAAAGAAAGAGTTTATCGAAGCTGTGCTTAACGTGTATGAACGCGCAAAGCTACGCTATGAAATAACACAAGGTTCAAAAAAGTAATGAATAAATATGATGTGGCAATTATAGGCGGCGGCATAGGCGGACTAATGTGTGCTTATGAGCTTACGCTCAAAAACCCCGAGCTTAATATCGTAATATATGAAAAAGGACACGATATAGATAAGCGCAGTTGTCCTATAGTTACAGGTAAAGTCGCTTCGTGCATCAAATGTAAATCTTGTGCCATAATGGAAGGGCTTGCAGGCGCAGGTGCTTTTTCTGATGGAAAATACGTAATATCTACCGAATACGGTGGCTGGTTACCGGACTTTTTACCCGATAAAACCGTACTTGCTTATATTGAACAGGCAGATGGAATATTGCAAAAATATGGTGCGCCAAAAGAACGCTTTATGCCAAACAATGAGCTGAAAAAGAAATGTCTTGAACACGATTTGCATATGGCGCAAGCGCAATTAAAGCATCTTGGTACAGATGCTAATTTTGCTACAATGAGCAATATGGCACACGCTCTAAAAGAACACGTACAAGTGCTTACCGATACTGAAGTATTGGATGTAGACAAAGCTGCGCATACGCTTGAATACAAAGACAAGGACGGCACGCATACAGCATATGCAAAGCATATTGTGTTCGCGGTAGGACGTGTAGGCAGCCGCAGTTTTTCTAAATGGTGTAGCAAAAATGATATTGCTCTTAGCAATAACCAAGTGGATATCGGTGTGCGTGTAGAGCTGCCAAGCACTGTTTGGGAAGACTTTTCTCACAAAATTTACGAGCCGAAAATTTGGTATCGTTCTAAGCAATATGGCGATGTAACACGTATGTTCTGTTTTAACGAACGCGGACAGGTAGTAATGGAAAACACTTCCGGCATACTAACAGTAAATGGTCACGCTTATGTAGCTGAAGAGAAAAAAAGCGAAAACTCTAACTTCGCTTTGCTTTCTACCATACGCTTTACTCAGCCGTTTAACGAGCCGATAGAATATGCTCGCAGCATAGCGGAGCTTGCGAACCTTATCAGCGGCGGCAGTGTACTTGTACAGCGCCTCGGAGACCTTTTGAGCGGCAGACGTACAGATGCAAAGCGTCTTGCTCAAAGCACTGTAAAGCCCACACTTGCGGCAGTACCCGGCGATTTATCCTTATGCCTACCAAAAAGGCAGCTTGATAATATTATTGAGACATTGCAGGCTCTTGATAAAATTGCTCCGGGTACTATGAATTACGACACTTTATTATATGGTGTGGAATGTAAATATTACTCTGCTCGCCCCGATTGCAACGACTTTGAGCTAAAAGGCAGTGAGCAAATTTATGCCGTAGGCGACGGCACAGGTTTTACCCGTTCTTTAAGCCAAGCTGCGGCACACGGGCTTTATGTAGCGGATAAAATATTAAACAGCAAATAGCTAAATTCAAAAACCACCTTGCGAGCAATTGATGCCGCAAGGTGGTTTTATTTTAATTTACAAAATATTATTCGTGCCTAATGGCTTCTAATGCAGATATTTTTACTGCACGTCTTGCAGGCATAATACCTGACAAAATGCCGATAATTGTAGAAAAGCTTATTCCTATAAGAGCAAGCCACGGTGGTATTACAGATATTTTGCTGCCCATCATCGGAATAAAATTGCCAAGCCCCGACTGCATTAGCATCGGTGCAAAATGATTTAGCAAAAAGCTGAGTGAATAGCTTACCACTATGCCTATAGCACCGCCTAAAAAGCCTATCATAGCGGCTTCCAGTAAAAACATAACGCGTATTTTACCAAGCCCACAGCCAAGTACTTTCATTACGCCTATCTCGCGTGTGCGCTCGTAAATAGCCATTGTCATAGTGTTGGCTATTGATAGTGCCGCCACAAATAATGACACAAAGCCAAGCCCGCCAAGCACCATTTGGATAGTCTGCGATTGCTTTTGCATTTGCTCACGCTGGCTTTGAGCGGAATCTGTAGAATATCCCATCGCTTTTATTGCATCTTCTACCGCCTTTACATTATCTACGTCATCTACCTTTACGGTAACATTATCGTAGCCCTGCGGCATACCATTATTGTTTGTTACTTTGATATTATTAAGCTTCATATATTCTTTTTCAAGGCGCTTTAACACGTTTAAATCCATAAGAATACCTGCCGATGTAACATAACCTTTTTTGTAGTTTTCAATCATTACACCGTTTACTAAAATATCATATGTCATATCTTTGCCTTTTTCTTGGTCTTGCTTTGGTGCAAACAAAGTTAATTTATCTTTGGTTATATCTACAAACGGCTGCACTAAATTACCTTGTGAATCCATTTGTTCTCTGTGCCGCATTGAATTATTGCCGCGCTTTTTTGTATCGCGAAATTCGTATCCTGCGTATTCTCCTGCAAGCACTAATATTTTACCTTTGCCCTGTGAAGCGATAGGCGCTATATCAGGCAAAGTAGTACCGCTCTTCAGCTCGTATTCAAGAGCTTCTATCGCCTGCGGATAAACACCGACAATATTATACGCATCCATTACGTATCTTCCGTTTTTTCCTGCTTTTATCTGTGCTTGAAAATATCTCGGTCTGTATTCCGGTGTTGCCACAGTAACATTTTCAATCTTTGCTATTTCGCTAATAATTTTATCATCTAACGGCTTAGTTTCAGCACCGTTTCCACCCCAATTATACACCTGTATTTTAGTGAGATCACTCCAAGTGGACAGCATTTCCTCAAAGCCTAAATTCATAGCTATACCGAGCGAAACCATTACCACAATAGAGCAAGTACCAACCACAACGCCTATAATTGTAAGTGCGGTTCTGCCAAAACGACGCCGCAGATTTTCAAAGCTTAGCGCTATGAGGTCTTTGAGCTTCATTCATCGTCCTCCGCGAGCATTGCTTCTAATTTTTTAGCTTTTTTCTTTTTCAATACAATAACAACAGTAACACCTACAGCAATTACCGCTATTACTATGATAACCCAGCCCCACCACGGGAAACCGCCTTGTGCAGACATTTCGGCATTAGGATCCATCGGCATACCGTCAGGCCCCATCATAACTCCGCCGTTAACCATACCGCCGTCCATCATATTTCCGTTCTTATTTTCGGTAATATTTACAGAATACTCTTTCTTTTGAGTGGTTACATTTCCATTAATATCTTCATAAGTAAGCGTAATAGTTCCCGAAACAGTACCTTGAGTATCACTCATTATTACGAAATCGGCACTGCCCTCAGAGCCGGGCTTTAATTCACCGAAAAATTGCGCTTGCCCCGGATTTTTGATATTACCTGCTATCTCTGCCGAAACATTGTATAATATACTTTTGCCTTTGTTTACATATCCAAGCGAAATAGTATTTTCTTCGCCCACAAACATTTCAGGCGGTACTTGCACAGATGTAAACGAAAAACGGTCAGGCTGCACTATCGCAACGGTAATCATTTGGCTCGCTTGCAACGGCTCAGCTACACCCTTAGTGTAAAAGCTGTATTTTACAGTGATATTTGCAACGCTCGTCTCTGCGTTTGATTGAGCCATTAGCTCAAAGCTATTTTTAAAGCTTGCGCCTGCTTTTACAGTATCTGTAAGTATCGAGTTACTGCCTCCTGCAAGTGTAAGCTCTTTAGGCAACTCAATCGTGGTGGTAACGCTGCTTACATCTTCCGATTTGCTTGTATTATATGATGTTAAATCCAAAGTAAACTTCGAGCCTGCTTTTACTTGCTCTGCACCGTACGAGGACGATTTCACCATAATTGTAGCCTTTACAGAGGAAGCTGCATCTGCTTTTTTATCCATTGCTTGTGAAATGTTTTGTGTTAATGTAACTATTGGTGCGTTGGGAAAGCTGTTTTGGTCTACTGTAGTAGTACTTACATCAAAAGAAAACGCTGTTTTTCCTGTGCCTTTATACATAGTATCGTTAAAAGAAATTGTGTATGAAAGCTTGCCATCTACAGCCGATCTGCGTTTATATCTTACATCTGTTCCGCTAACGGGAGTAAAATTATCAGCTACCACTTTAGCGTGGATATATTGTGAAAGGTCTGCATCTTGAGGTATTTTACTGTCCTCTATGCGCTCATCTACAATGGAAAACGCAGCCAATGCCTTAACGTCAGGCAAAAAGTTCAGTACTTCTACACCTGTATCACCATCTACAATATTATATCCCGATATGTAAATTGAGCCACCTGTAGGCGTGGGAGTAGGTGTCGGCGTAGACGACGACGGTGGTGGAGTAGGTGTAGATGTACCTGCCGCTAAAACCGTAGTAGGTAAAAACACCGATAGCACCATTGCTAAAGTTAAAATAGTCGTAATAGTTAATTTGCCTCTTGTTTTAGTGATTTTCATTTTCTGTCTCCTTTTATGATGTAGTGTTGCTACTTGCTTGTACCGCTCTAATTTTAGCGAGTTCCGCTTCCTCAGCCTCGGCTTTTCGTATTTCTTGATCCATAACGCTCTCTTGCGCTTCAAACACGGTATTAGGATTTGCATTTTTTTCATTGCGCAGCACCATACCGTCTTTAATGGTAATTATTCTATCGGCACAGCCAGCTAAATCTCGCTCGTGAGTAACCATTACAAAAGTAATATGCTTTTCTCTTGCTGCTGTAAGTATTGCATTCATTACTTGCGCTGTAGTATGTGAATCCAGGTTACCTGTAGGTTCATCTGCAAAAACCACCGCAGGATCACCAACAAATGCGCGTGCTATACCCACACGTTGCTGCTGCCCTCCCGACATTTCTGTCGGTTTATGTCGCGCGCGCTTTTTCAGCCCCATAAACGCAAGCTGCTCCATAGCTGCCTTTTCGCGTTTCTTCTTTGCCACACCTTTAAATAATAAAGGCAATGCCACGTTTTCCACAGCCGACATTGTAGGCATTAGATTATATGACTGGAACACAAAGCCTAAATTGTTTTGACGAAATATTGCCAGTTGTTTTTCAGTCATTGCTGAAACTGTGCTGCCACAGATTACAACCTCACCCTTTGTAGGCTTTTCAAGACCTGCAAGCTGATTTAACAATGTAGATTTGCCCGAGCCCGAAGCGCCGACAATACAGCACACCTCTCCGCGCTCTATTTCAAGATTAATATCGTTTAATGCCACCACTTTTTCGTTGCCTACACGATATACTTTCTTAAGATGCTTTACTTGTATAATTGAGGACAATAATTATCACCTCTTTCTTTTATAGTTGTAATATAATTATCAATTTCAAAATTAGCGCCTTGCTTTATGAATATTTAAAAGCTATAATTAACAAAAACGCATTAGGTGATAATATGAAATTGAAAACAATAATCGTAGGACTATTTGCCCTGTTTTTTACTGCTGACAGTATTTTCCGCACCATAAGGTCTAATTTTAATTTGGGCATTTTATTGGTTTATATCATTACTGCTATGCTATGGATATATGCTTTGTTTAATAAGCAGATAGATTTATTTACTAAAAGCGGTTTTGGCTTTATAATAAAAATCGTATTCTTTATCGGCTGCGGCATTGCGATATGCACCGCAATATTTCTCGGAATTAAAGGCAATATAAACAATACCAAAAATAACGAAAAAGCTGTGATTGTGCTTGGTGCAGGGCTTAGAGGCGATAAAGTATACGGTGTGCTTGAAAGGCGGCTTTGCGCAGCGATTGAATATCATAAGCAAAATCCAAATGCGCTTATAGTGGTAACGGGAGGGCGCGGCCCACAAGAAAGCGTAGCCGAAGCAGTAGCAATGAAGAAGTATCTTATAGAGCATAATATAGACGAGTCATTGATAATTGAAGAAGACAAAAGCACGTCTACACAAGAAAATTTTGCATTTGCTTTAAAGCTTTTACAGCCGTATGGAATAAGCGGAAGTGATGCTGTATGCTATATAACAAACGATTTTCACGTATACCGCTCAGGAAAATACGCTGAACTTGAAGGATTTACAAATGCTGTCGGCATAGGTGCGTCTACAGGAGCTACTGCGTTATTATCTTGCTATTTGCGTGAAATATGCGCTGTATTCTATATGTGGGTTTTTAAGTAAACCTCAAATTCATAATTAGTAAACGAGGGGCGGATTTATCCGTCCCTCTTTATACTTACTATAATTTAGACGACATACTATCTTAAAATGTTTCAATTTATTTCTTTTTTATTTTTTGAAGTACACTTTGTCCATCAAGTTTGCAATTAACCGAAAGATAATCGCATATAGTCGCTGCAATACAGCCAAATCCATTGATTGTATCTAAATCGACACCACACGCTATATCGTTGCCATAGCACAGCATCGGCACATATTCACGCGAATGGTCTGTAGATGGAGTACCGGGGTCACAGCCGTGATCCGCCGTGATAATGAGTAAATCGTCCTTGTTTAATTTTGTGATAAATTCACGAAGCTGTTTATCAAATTTTGTAGCAGCGGTGGCATATCCATCTATATCATTGCGATGTCCGTACACCATATCAAAATCCACAAGATTAATAAAACAAAGCCCCTCGAAATCTTTGTGTACTAGCTCCATTGCTACGCGCATACCGTCATCATTGTCTTTAGTGCGTATTACTTCGCTTACTCCAACACCTGCGAAAATGTCGTTTATCTTGCCTACCGCAATAGTATCAAGCTTTGCTGTCATCAGCTCATCTAACATTGTACGCTTAGGCGGACGCAACGAAAAATCGTGACGTGCCGAAGTACGTTTAAATCCTTCTTGCGCAGAGCCAATAAACGGACGAGCTATTACTCTGCCAACTCCAAGCTTGCCTTTTAGCATATTTCTTGCTATTTCGCAATAATCATATAGCTTTGCCACAGGCACTACGTCCTCGTGTGCCGCTACTTGAAATACGGAATCCGCAGAAGTATATACTATAAGCGCGCCTGTTTTAATATGTTCCTCGCCAAAATCACGCAGCACATCTGTGCCGGAATATGGCTTATTGCATATTAATTTACAGCCTGTAGCTTTTGAAAATTCAGTCAAAAAATCATCAGGAAATCCATTTGGAAATACAGGCAAAGCAGTTTCGCTCACCGCGCCTGCTATCTCCCAATGCCCTATAGTAGTATCTTTGCCATTAGATGCTTCTTGTAATCTTGCGAAAGATGCAAGCGGCTGTACTACTTTTTTACCGCAAGACACGCCCTTGATATTAAAAATCCCCAAGCTCTGCAAAGTAGGTATATTAAAACAATCGCTTTTTGCAATAGATGCCAGTGTGTTACTGCCCTTATCGTTAAATTTGGCTGCATCGGGTGCTTCTCCAATACCAAAGCTATCAAGTACAATTAAAAAAACTCGTCTCGACACTCTATCATCTCCTTTAAAAAAATTCACTAATATAAATATTATTATACTATAATAAACTTATACTTGCAATGGAATACTTTCGGGGTATAATATATTAGTAATCTATAAGGGATAAAAAAGGAGACCTAACTATGAGAAGAACAAAAATTGTTTGCACACTCGGCCCTGCCACTGATAAAGATGGCGTTTTACGAAATATGCTTTTAAGCGGTATGAATGTAGCGCGCTTTAATTTTTCACACGGCAACTATGAAGACCACAAGCGCCGTTTAACAGAGCTAATCACATTACGTGACGAGCTTCACTTACCTGTAGCTGCTTTACTTGATACAAAAGGCCCTGAAATACGTCTGCGCAAGTTTAAAAATGGGAAAGCGCAGCTTGTAACAGGACAAACCTTTACACTTACACCAAGAGATATTGAAGGTGATGAAAGCATCGGCTCTGTCACTTATAAGGATTTGGCGCAAGATTTAAATGTAGGTGCTGATGTTTTGCTGGATGATGGACTAATCTCACTGAAAGTAACAGCAAAAAAAGGCGATGAGCTTGAATGTCTCGTGCAAAACAATGGTACTATTAAAGATAATAAAGGTGTAAACGTTCCCGGTGTTACTCTTTCACTGCCGTATATCAGTGCCAAAGATAAAGACGATATTTTATTTGGTATAGAGGAAGGCTTTGATTTCATAGCTGCATCTTTTACTCGCAGTGCGCAGGATATTTTGGAAATTCGCCGTATATTAGATAGCCGCAAATGCGATACCATAAAGATAATAGCAAAGATAGAAAATCGTGACGGTGTAGAAAACATTGATGAAATATTAGCTGTTTCTGACGGTATAATGATTGCTCGCGGTGATATGGGTGTGGAAATAGATTTTACAGAGATACCTATTATCCAAAAGAAAATTATTGCACACTGCTTTAATTCAGGACGTCCTGCCATTACCGCTACGCAAATGCTGGAGAGTATGATGGAAAATCCGCGTCCTACAAGGGCGGAAATTACCGATGTTGCCAATGCAATATACGACGGCACTTCGGCAATAATGCTTTCAGGAGAAACTGCTGCGGGCAAATATCCTGTAGAGGCAGTACGTACAATGGCAGCTATTGCCGAGCGCACAGAGAGCGATATTAATTACGACAAACGCTTGCGCCAAAGCAGTGGTGAAGCTCATCTTAGCGTAGCTGCCGCAGTGGCACACGCCGCTTGTACCACCGCTATGGATATTCAAGCAGATGCTATTGTTACCGTAAGCAAGAGCGGAGAAACAGCACGTTTATTGTGTAAATACCGCCCTGCTACCCCGATTATCGCTTGCGTAATGACAGAAAAGGTGCGCCGCCACCTGTCTTTATCTTGGGGCATAACACCTGTATTAATGGAATATGCAAGTGACACCGATGAATTAATCAATAAATCTGTTATTGCGGCTCAAAAAGCTAATTTAATAGATAATGGTGACCTTGTAGTAATTACGGCAGGTGTTCCTGTTGGCATTTCAGGTACTACTAATATGATAAAAGCACATCTTGTAGGCGATTCTTTGATAAGCGGTGTAGGCATTGGCAAAGAAATGGCTACTGGCATTACTTGTGTATGCCGCAGCGAGGACGAAGTGCTTACTAAGCTAAAGCCGGGCAATGTATTAGTAGTGCATAGCACTACTAACTATATGCTGGATAAGCTGCGCGATGCCTGTGCAATAATATGCGAGGATCCGGGGCTTAACTCTCACGCAGCTATAGTGGGGCTTACTCTTGGCAAGCCCGTAATAGTAGGCGCTCTTAGCGCTACTCGTTTACTTCACGACGGCATCAAGGTATGTGTAGACAGCGAACGTGGCATTGTAAACTCCATTCCTCAATAATATTAAACGTAGTAACCAATAAGCTCCCTTTATAAACGCAATGTTTATAAAGGGAGCTTATTTATTTGCATCTATTTAATTTTACGAAAAAACTCCGTCCGCATAGCGCAGCGTGAGAATATATCCGCGTGAAAGCTTATCTATATTAAGCTTTTTACTCTTTGCATACGTAAGAGCCTCTTTCCAATTTCCTTGCTCATAATTTAATACAAATTTTATAATTCCGCTTAAATCTCCATCTTTTTGCAATAGCGCTCCGCGCACCTCATCAGAAACGCAAATGGTATCAAGTACATTTATCATATTATCTTGCATAATAATATCTATCATTGAAAACATACCTGCCATAAAAGCATCATCACGCAAATCGGGCTTATTCAGCATCACAGCCACCAGCTCTGCAAATACTCCGCGCGCAAGCGCTGTTTTAACGTTTTCGTCATTATGCTCTACAACAGAATCTCTTATAAACACTAGTGATATCCATTTACGTATTTCTTCTGCTCCCATATGTACAAGTGCGCTATGCACACTGCTTATTCTATGCCCTCGATAATATCTATAAGTATTTACATTATTTAAAAGCTTGTAAGATAAGTTTACATCATTGCGAACAATACGTGAAAGCTTACGAAACTCAAAGCTTTTTCCTGACAGTTCTCTGAATATTCGCGAATAGGTAATTTTTTGTGCATTTGGCAATTCTCTGCTAAGCATCATTGGGTGTCCGAAAAAATACCCTTGAAATAAAGTATATCCGGCAGATTTTGCTGTTTTATATTCTTCTTCCGTTTCTACTTTTTCTGCTAATAATTGTTTGCCAAGCGGTAAAAGCTTCTGTGCTATTTCTAAACGCTGCTCGGACGTAGTAAGCTTAAAATCCACTTTAACTATATCCACATATGGCAAAAGCTTAGAAAACCCATCCTCGCCTACATAATCATCAAGCGCAAATATATAGCCTTTTTGTTTCCACATCTTTACGTGCGCCAAAAAAAAATCATCTACATCGGTAGTTTCTAATATTTCTATTACAAATCTGCCATTAGTGAGCAAATCGGGTATTTCGCTCATAATAAGTGCCTTGTCAAAATTTACAAATGCAATTTTATTGTTTGTAAGCTCGCCAAGCCCAAAAGAAACTAAAGCATCTGAAACTACCGATAAAGTTGCCGTTTTACTGTCTGTGCCTACAGGAAAAGCATTAATTTTTCCGCTGCGATAAAGCAGCTCGTAAGCAAATATACCAGTATCTGCATTATATATAGGCTGACGCGCTACACAAATCTTCATTATTGCCCCTCCTAGAAAAATTTACAGACTTACGATTAATATTGTACCATAAAGTCAAAATTATTTCTACATTAATTTCAAAATAGACTTTATAGTTTTCAATATTATTTTAAAATCCTTTCAATTCAGACGAAATTAAAAGCCGCCACTTTTATAAGTAACGGCTTTTAATTATTATTATTCTACTTTTCAGCACTGCCTTTAAGCTCTTTTTCCCAATCGTCAAAGCCTTGCATTACTTTATCGTAGGTTTTTGTTGTAATCTCCGGAAGCTCTGCGCCCCATTGTTTACCTGCTTCTCCAAATCCCTTTTTCACAGCATTTTTAAGCATTTCAAATTTAGACGCGTCTCCGCCTGAAAGTGATTTTGCCATATCTAAAATTCTTGTTGATACTGCCTCTACAGAATATTCTCCGCCATCAGCTATAGCTTTTTGTGCTTTTGCTTTATCCTCGGCGCTCACATTAATGTGGTCAAACAAAGCTTTGCTTACGTTATTTACCTGCGTACCCAGCATATCACTGAGCATTTTATTAAAGCTGGATAATTGCTGCGCATTAATTGATTTTAGCTCTTCTGTAGTTATTTTTTTCGGTTTTTCATAAATACCTGCGTTTTCTTTGCTCGCTTCATCTTTTACAAAAACATCTTGCTTTTTATCTGTTGATGTTTTTGCTGTGTTATCCGCTACATTTGCCTGTGCAGAAGATGAAACCGCTGCGGCTCTTGCCGTTTGCGTACCAAAAACAGAATTACTGTTTATTGATTGAACCATAACTATACTCCCCCTTTCTTGATTTAAATTTCTTATGCTGTACTTTAATTATCGACAGCAAAAACCAAAAAATAAGGATAAATCAAAATATTTTACGCTTTTTTATCTTGTCCCGTCATATGGCGCACAAATACAAGTATCTCGTGGAACACAAGCGGAAGTGCAGCAAACAAAATAAGCTCTATCCACTCTAAAGCCGCAAGAGGCACTGTGCCAAACAAAGAATTGAAAAGCGGCACTTCTGTGCTTATAAACTGTAAACACAATCCAAGAACAAATGCCAAAATCATAGTTTTGTTCGATAAATGGTTCATACGGAACAACGAGGTGTTAACATCACGCATACCAATAGCGTGCCACAACTGGCTCACTGCCAATATTGTAAACGCATATGTCTGTGCTTTATCCAGTAATCCTGCATTAAGGACAGCATCTATATTTGCAATATTTATTGCGCTGCCTGCATCCAGTAATGCTCTTATTGGTATTATCAAGAAAGCACCAAGTGTCATTACAGCTATCAGCAAGCCATAAAATACCATTAAAAATGTGCCGCCGCCTGCAAACAAGCTATCATTCGGATTACGCGGAGGTTGATTCATTATTCCCTTTGGCTTTTCATCTCGTCCAAGAGCAAGCGCAGGGAAAGTATCTGTAATAAGATTAATCCATAGTATATGCACTGCCTTTAATGGAGCTGCAAGACCTACTGCTATTGAGCAGAATGTAGCTATTACTTCACCTAAATTAGAGCCTAATAGGAAAACAACGCACTTTTTGATATTGGCGTAAATACCGCGTCCTTCTTCTATTGCTTTTTCTATAGTGGCAAAATTATCATCTGCAAGTACCATATCGGCAGCACTCTTGGCAACGTCAGTACCTGTGATGCCCATTGCTACACCTATATCGGCAGCTTTAAGGCTTGGTGCATCGTTTACGCCGTCACCAGTCATAGATACTATATTGCCATTTGCTTTAAATGCTTTTACAATCATCACCTTGTGTTCGGGTGATACGCGTGCAAATACGCGCAAAGTTTTTACGCGTTCATTTAGTTCATCTTGCGTTATATCGTCTAGCTCGTCACCGCTTATGCACTGCTCTTGTGACGATGCTATTCCCAGCTCTTTTGCTATAGCAAATGCTGTGTCTCTATGGTCTCCTGTTATCATAACAGTCGTTACACCGGCATTCTTAAAGCGCTCTACTGCATCTTTTGCCTCAGGTCTTGGCGGATCCATCATACCTACCAATCCTACAAAGCACAAATCGTTCTCAGTAGCTGTATCATCATTATACTTTACAGCCATACCAAGTACTCGAAGTGCAAGGCTTGCCATCTCTGTAGCCGCCGACAAAATACGTTTTCTATCTTCATCATTAATAGGACGTACTTCTCCGTTTACGGATATTTGAGTACATAATTTTACAAGCCTATCTGTAGCGCCCTTAGTATATGCCGCAATACTGCCGTTTTTACTATGCACTGTAGTCATTAATTTGCGGTCTGAATCGAATGCTTGCTCATTTACGCGCGGAGCTGCATTTTCAAGCTCTTCACGAGTAAGCCCCATATTAATGCCCATATCTATAAGTGCAAGCTCTGTTGGATCTCCTACACGGTTTTCACCTACTACACTGGCATCGTTGCAAAGTATAAATCCTTCACAAAACAAAGGGTTTTCATACTTATCAAGCTTTTCAATATCAATTAATTTATCATCTACATATACTTTTTGTACTGTCATTTTATTTTGTGTAAGAGTGCCTGTTTTATCGCTGCACACTACACTTACAGCACCAAGTGTCTCTACAGCCGGCAAGCGACGCACAATGCTCTTTACCTTTACCATACGCTGCACACCAATGGCAAGCACTATAGTTACTACCGCAGGCAATCCCTCAGGCACTGCTGCCACCGCAAGGCTGATAGCGGTAATTAGCATATCTATAATATTACGCTTTTGAATAATGGCTATTCCAAAGAGCGCAGCGCATATAACGATTGTTATAATGCCTAATAGCTTGCCTAAATCCGCAAGACGTTTTTGCAGCGGAGTCATTTCATCTTCAGAGTTCATTATCATCTCGGCAATCTTGCCCATTTCAGTATGAGTGCCTGTACCTACTACTACACCCTCGCCTCTGCCATAGGTAACTGCCGTAGACATAAATGCCATATTAGCCTTATCTCCGATAGGTAGCTCTCCTTGAGCTATAAACGTTGCGCTTTTCTCGCTTGGTACGCTTTCGCCCGTAAGCGCCGATTCCTCTATTTTAAGCGATTGAGACTCTACTAAGCGCAAATCCGCAGGTATTACACGTCCTGCTTCTAATATTACTATATCGCCCGGTACAAGCTCGGCTGCATTTATTTCTTTTGTCTCTCCGTTTCTGCGCACAAGTGCCGTGGGACTGCTCATTTTTTTAAGAGCATCCAGTGCTTTTTGAGCCTTGCCCTCTTGCACTACGCCAACTATAGCGTTAAGCAAAATAACACATACGATGATTATACAATCACCAAATTCTTTTAATATTGCTGAAATAAGTGCTGCTCCAAACAAAATATAAATCATAGGGTCCTTGAGCTGTGCTATAAAGCGTTGCAAAGTGGTAGGTGGTTCCTTCTCCTTTAGAGAATTGGGGCCGTATTTTTCGATACGTTCTGTCGCCTGCACATCTGTAATACCACTCTTAGAGCTATTTAACGCTTCAAGAGCTTCCTGCACGGTCTGGTTCTCGTACATTATGATAATTCCTCCGTTAAAATATTATAAAAAAGACTTTAGACGCAAGCTATGCATCTAAAGTCTGGTTACCTAAAGCGGATTTGATACCAGAAGATTTTTGCAAATCGACGTGTGTTGATACCAAATTTGAAACTACTCCCTTTGATAAAGGATATCATACTCTTTATAATTCATAAAGTCAATACGTAGTTTTAACTATTTGTTTTTTATGCCGTCAAGCCCCAGCGGCTTAATCCTAGATGCTATAAATGCACCTACAGCCGTAATAATAATCTCAGGCAACATATAAGAGCCATTATAAATAAAGCTGTAAATTAAGCACAGCGCATCGCCCGAAAAGCTGCCAAGCGCCCACGCGCCAATGCCAAATCCGGGAGTAGCTAAAAATTCGCTTGCTGTTTCGATGCTTTTCCATAAAACATAACCACTTACAACGTGGCTTGCATAACGCAATAATAATGAAACAACAGTACCTGATACAAGCGCAACGCTTGTATTTTTAATCTTGCCCTTAAACATACCGCCTAATCCCAATAAAGTGTACGGCAGTACATAATCTAAAATAAGCGTCATAAATGCTGCAAATAGCGTGGTGCCTGCAGGATAAAATCCTCCTGTAAGTATTTGCAATAATCCAAATGCAAATCCGGTGAGCAATCCCCATTTAATACCGTGCTTATAGCTCACAAGGATTATCGGCAGCATAGAACATACAGTGATGCTGCCGCCGCGCGCCCAAATGCCGTCAATCTTCGGGAAAATGCTAAGTACTGTAGCAATGGCAAGCATTATTGCACATTCCACCAGTTTTTTAGTACGAGTGCTTGTAGTAGACATAATAACTCCTTTTGCGGTAACTACCGCGATAATACTTTAGTACATAAAAACAGCGCCTATGGCTAATAAAAACCATAGGCGCAATAAAGCTTAAAAATAAAACTTCCTACGCCGGTATTACCCGGATCAGGTAAAAAGAGTTCGTGCATTGCACATCTCAGCCTTGCGGCACCCCTGTTTTTATGTCCGTTGTTATTATATCATTTAAGAACCATTTGTCAAGATATGTTTTATGTTTTCTGCAATGCTTGTTTTTACACCCATTTTGCAAATATCTGCAAGCACACATTTGTCGCACATCGCTTTACGTGCTGTACATACTGCTCTGCCGTGCATTACACAACGATGGCAAAAATCACTGCTTTCGTCGCTTGGCAGCACCTTTACAAGCGCTTTTTCCACCTGCACAGGATCAGTGCTGTTTACAAAGCCTATTCTGTTAGCTATACGAATACAATGTGTATCAGCCACTACAGCAGGCTCTTTAAATATATCTCCACGTATAAGATTAGCGCTTTTGCGGCCCACACCGGGTATTGACAAAAGCTCGTCCATATCACGCGGCACGCGGCTATTAAAGCGCTCTTGCAGGATATTCATTGCAGCATATATATCACGCGCTTTGCTTTTACCAAGTCCGCAAGGCTTTACTATAGCTTCTATTTGTTCAGGGCTTGCGGCTGCCAATGCCGATACCGACGGATATTGCGCAAAAAGCTCTTGCGTTACCACATTTACACGTTTATCCGTGCATTGTGCCGACAAACGCACCGCTACCATAAGCTGCCACGCATCATCATAACTTAGCGAACACTCACTCACAGGATATTCAGCCTTTAATCTATCTACAATTATCACGGTGTCTTTTTTAGTTCGCATCGTTTTTTGCCTCATTTCATATTATTTTATCATTTTACAACACAATGAGCAAATTGGCAACAGTATTGCCGATTTGCTATTGTATAATATAGCAAATTCTTGTATAATTTACTTTATATTAAAATTTTATTGGAGGAATAAACTATGTATAAAGATATGATGGATACTATTGGTTTTGTTACCGAAAGAGATGCCGAAGTAGGACAAGCAATGAATACCGAGCTTTGCCGTTTGCAAAGTAATATTGAGCTTATTGCATCGGAAAACGTAGTGTCTCCCGCTGTAATGGCTGCTATGGGCAGCGTACTTACCAATAAATACGCAGAAGGATACCCCGGTCACCGTTATTATGGCGGCTGTGCCTGTGTAGACGTAGTGGAAAATATTGCGCGTGAACGCGCTTGTAAGCTTTTTGGTGCAGAACACGCCAATGTACAGCCACATTCAGGCGCACAAGCTAATCTCGCCGTATATTTTGCGCTTCTTAACGTTGGCGATACCGTTATGGGTATGGATTTATCTCACGGCGGTCATCTTACTCACGGCAGCCCAGTAAATATGAGCGGTAAAAATTACAATTTTGTTTCTTACGGTGTAAATGATGAAGGCTATATCGATTACGATGCTTTGCGCAGCACTGCCCTTGAGTGCAAACCTAAAATGATAGTGGCAGGCGCTTCTGCTTATCCGCGCATAATAGATTTTGAACGCGTAAGTGCTATTGCCAAAGAAGTTGGCGCTTATTTTATGGTAGATATGGCTCATATTGCAGGGCTTGTAGCTGCAGGGCTGCACCCATCTCCTGTACCTTATGCCGATGTGGTAACTACCACTACGCACAAAACTTTGCGTGGTCCACGCGGCGGTATGATTTTATGCAAAGAAGAATTTGCTAAAGCAATAGATAAATCTATATTCCCGGGAACGCAAGGCGGCCCATTAGAACACGTAATAGCAGCAAAAGCTGTGTGCTTTGGTGAAGCATTGCGCCCTGAATTTAAAGCCTATCAGCAGCAAATAGTTGACAATGCGCACGCACTTGCCGATGCACTGCTTGCTCTTGGGCTAAACCTTGTTTCGGGCGGCACTGATAATCATTTGATGACTATAGATTTGCGAGGCACAGGTGTTACAGGTAAAGAGCT
Organism: Oscillospiraceae bacterium; assembly: GCA_036641735.1. Lineage (GTDB taxonomy): Bacteria > Bacillota > Clostridia > Oscillospirales > Ruminococcaceae > JAGPHI01. Next base: position 35,041 of record JAVWEG010000004.1, on the reverse strand, counting down.
TGAAGCGCGCCTTGATAAAGTAAATATCACCGCAAACAAAAACACTGTACCGTCCGATCCCGAAAAGCCTACCGTTACATCAGGTGTACGCATAGGCACACCTGCCGTCACTACCCGTGGCTTTAAGCAAGCGGAAATGGCTCAGATAGCACAGTTTATTTACGACTGTGTATTCCATTTTGATACAAAAGAATTGGAAATAGCAAAAAATGTAGCAGAACTTACAGCTCGCTTCCCTTTATATGAATAAGCAAAGAGGTAAATGAAAATTGGCATATATTAAGCTTGCGCTACGCAGCAATGCGCTGCAATCACGCATTGGAATAAATCTATATTACCCTACTGATTTGCCTTTAGAAGTGGGCAACGAAGTAAAGGGTGTATTAACACTTCTTCACGGATATAGTAACAGCAGTGATGACTGGGTGCAGATGTCTGCCGCTTCGCGCTATGCCGCAGACAATGGGCTTATTCTCGTTATGCCCGATTGCGGAAATTCATTTTACACCGATATGGTGTATGGCGGCGCGTATTATACATTTATGACACAAGAGCTGCCTGAACAATTAAGCGCAATATTTAATCTGCCAACAGACAGAGAGCATAATTACATAGCAGGGTTATCTATGGGTGGATACGGAGCTTTGCTTTTAGGGCTTAGCTGTCCTCAAAAATACAGCGCAATAGCAAGCTTTTCCGGTGCTGTAGATGTGAAATATATGATAGAAAAAGGCGGTAAGGATTTTGCCGATTCTGCCTTCACTTCTATATTTGGCAGTAATTTAACTGTACCCGATACAAGCGATTTGTTTATATTGGCGCGCAAAGCTTCCGTTTTACCTGATGCGTTAAAGCCGCGTATAATGTGCATTTGCGGTAGTAAAGACGATGAGCCGTTTTTCATTAAAGAGCAAAATCATCGTTTTAACGAAGTTATGCGTACTTTACCGCTCGAATACAAGTATCTTGAGTGGGACGGTATTCACGAATGGTGCGTATGGGACAGAGCGTTAACCGAGGCAATAGGCTTTTTCTTGCATACCGATTATGCAAAGCTTAAAGCTTACAATTGGGAATGTAAACCCACGGTGATAATATGAACACTCCTTTGGCAGAGCGGCTGCGCCCTCGCAGCTTAGGTGAGGTATGCGGACAAAAGCATATTTTAGCCGAGGGTAAAGTGCTGCGCACTTGTATAGAACGCGGTAAAATACCTAATATGATATTTTACGGGCCGTCAGGTGTAGGCAAAACCACCGTTGCACGCATTATTGCTGAAAATAGTGGTATGTCTTTGCATAAGCTCAACGGTACAAGCGCATCTACAAGTGATATCAAGTCCGTAATATCGGAGATTGGTACGCTCAATAGCCAAAGCGGAATACTGCTCTATCTTGATGAAATACAATATCTTAATAAAAAGCAACAGCAAAGCTTGCTGGAATGTATAGAAGACGGCAGTGTTACGCTGATAGCTTCCACTACCGAAAACCCATATTTTTACATTTATAACGCACTTTTATCCCGTTCCACTGTATTTGAATTTAAATCCATATCGCAAGAAGACATTTTAGATGGTTTACATAATGCAATAATTCGCCTTATGGAGCTTGACGATATTAAAATAAAAGCTGAAAATGGTGCTTTAGAACAGCTTGCCTGTGCCTGCGGAGGAGATATGCGCAAAGCTCTTGGCGCTTTGGAGCTTGCTGTAACTGCTTCTAGCGAAGTAAACGGTATACATATGGTTACGTGTGAGCTTGCGGCACAAGTAGCACAGCGCAGCAGTATGCACTATGATAAAGATAATGATGAACACTATGATGCTGTATCCGCTCTGCAAAAAAGCATACGAGGCTCTGATGCCAATGCCGCAGTGCATTATTTAGCGAGAATATTACAAGGCGGAGACCTTTTATCCGCTTGTCGCAGGCTGCTTGTGATAGCATCGGAGGACATAGGCCTTGCTTACCCACAAGCAATACCCATAGTAAAGGCTTGTGTGGATTCTGCTTTGCAGCTAGGGCTGCCTGAGGCACGTATTCCACTTGCCGATGCTGCAATCCTTTTAGCTACCTCCCCCAAAAGCAACTCTGCATATAATGCTATAGCAAAAGCTATGGACGACATTGAAGCAAAGGGTGCAGGAGAAGTGCCGCGGCAATTACAAAACAAACATTTTGATGGTGAAGATGCCGCAGTAAAAGGACAAAATTATTTATATCCGCACAATTACGAAAACCACTGGGTTCGTCAGCAATATTTGCCGAATATTCATTCCGATGCACAATATTATACTTACGGCAACAACAAATCCGAGCTTGCCGCAAAAGCGTATTGGGATAAAATAAAAAAATAAACATCAACGAGGAGGCGTATTAATTGTACCGAAAAGAAATATACAAGCTTTTAAACACGCTAACCCTTGAAGAAAAAGCAAGCCTTTGCAGCGGCGCTGATTTTTGGCAGACGAAAAGCATACCTAATAAAGGCATACCAAGTATTTGGATGTCTGATGGGCCACACGGGCTGCGCAAAGCAGATGAAAAACACATTAAAGAAAACGGTGGGCGCAGTGTAAAGGCAACTTGCTTTCCAACTGAATCTACATTAGCTTGCTCTTGGGACAGAGCATTGATAGAAAAAATCGGCTCTGCCATAGCCGAGGAATGTCTTTGCAACGAAGTTTCTGTTTTATTAGGCCCTGGAGTAAACATAAAACGCAGTCCTTTATGCGGACGCAATTTTGAATATTATTCAGAAGACCCTTTTCTTACAGGTAAATTAGCTACATCTATGATAAATGGCATACAGCAAAAGGGTGTGGGTGCCTGTATAAAGCATTTTGCCGCGAATAACCAAGAACATAAGCGTATGAGTATCAGCAGTGAAATAGACGAGCGCGCGTTGCACGAAATATATTTACACGCGTTTCGTATGGCTATAACTCACGCAAACCCTGCTACTGTAATGTGCAGCTACAACAAAGTAAATAATATATATTCCAGTGAAAACAAAGAGCTGCTCTGTGATATTTTACGTGACAAATGGGGATTTAACGGGCTTGTAATGAGCGACTGGAGCGCTGTAAGTAATCGTGTAGACGGCATTAAAGCAGGGCTTGACTTAGAAATGCCTTCTTCAGGTACATTAAATGACAAAAAAATAATAAATGCCGTCAACAGTGGAGAATTATCTTTAGAATCTCTTGACAAAGCTGTATATAGAGTATTATGTATAGCGATAGATGGCAATGCTCACAAAAATAGCTCTTATAAATTTAACCAAGCCGAGCATCATATGCTTGCCATAAAGGCTGCACTACATTCTGCCGTACTGCTAAAAAACGACGGAATTTTGCCATTATGCCCTGTAGATGACATTTGCGTTATTGGCGCTATGGCAAAGCACCCACGTATACAAGGCAGCGGCAGCAGTATAATAAATACTTTTGAAACAGAAAGCTTTCTTAAAGCTCAAGGTTTAAATTGCCCATATGCCAAAGGCTATCATACAAATATTGATAGTGTTGACCGCAAGCTTACAGACGAAGCCATAGCTCTTGCAAAAAAGCATAATAAAGTAATTTATTTTATAGGGCTTACTGATATTTATGAATCTGAAGGATATGACCGCACAGATTTAAGCTTACCTATCAATCAAGTAAATTTACTTGACAAGCTATATGCTGTAAACAAAAATATTATTATTGTGCTAAACACAGGCAGCCCAATAGAAATGCCGTGGCTGCACAAAGTAAACGCAGTATTGTATACAGCGCTTGGAGGCGAAGGCGTGGGCGAAGCCACTAGGCGCTTATTGTATGGAGAGGTATGCCCCTCAGGCAAGCTTGCCGAAACGTGGCCGAATGAGCTTTGCGATGTGCCTTGTGCGCAGCATTATCCTATGGGGCCAAGCTACGTAAGCTATAACGAAAGTATATATGTCGGCTATCGCTATTATGATAAAGCTAATAAAAACGTTCTTTTTCCTTTTGGCTACGGCCTATCTTATGCACATTTTAATTATGAGGCATTATCACTTTCTCATAATGTTTTACCGAAAAACACTATGCTTATTGTTACTTTTATCGTTACTAACACCAGTGAATTTGACGGCTGTGAAATATCCGAGGTATATATAAGCCATAAAAACTCTGCTGCATATCAATGTGTAAAAACCCTTGCAGGGTTTGCTCGCAGCAATATATTAATGAACACCACTCAAGCTGTTAATGTGTGCATACCTTATAGTGCTTTCAGCTTTTATAACGTAGAAACACACGATTACGTAGTGGAAACCGGTGAATATGAAATACTGTGCGGAAGTGACAGCAGGCATCTACCTTTACATTGCAGTATAAAAGTAAATGGCGAAACTGTAAGTATATCTAAAAATTATAGTGCAGACGGGCCTTACGGTAAAATTACCGACAACACATTTAGCGACGATGATTTTTCTGCAATTCATATATGCAAAAGCCCTTCTAACAAACCTAAAGTTAAAGGAGAATACACGTTATCTACTACTTTAGATGAAATGACAGACTCTTTGATGGCACGTATAATCGCTAAGGTCGCGCTTGAAATATCCAAACATTCTATGTATTTTTCCACTAACAGCCGTGTAAATAGCCGTGTATGCTCCGAAAGCATAAAAAATCTTCCGTTTAAAAATCTTGCGTTAAATTCAAGCGGCATTATCAGCCACAAAATAAGCAATATCTTACTTGATATTTGCAATGGGAAACGTAAATATTGGGCGCTGGTAAAAGCGATAATTTTTAGAAATTCCTGTAAATGAGGTGATAAAATGAAGCTAATGAAAAGCAGTGACGTGCTTCACGTTATTGAACGCACGCTTGATTATGTGGATCCGCGCCTTGCGGGACACGGTGCAGGTGTAAGCTATATTGTAATGTGTGTACTGCGAAATCTTGGCACATATGAGCAAAAAGATATACAAGAAGCTATGGGTTTAGCCCTTATGCACGATATAGGCGCATATAAAACTGAGGAAATAGACAATCTTGTGTTCGAGACAGCTCACGTATGGGAACACGCAATATATGGTGCGCTTTTTTTACGTACATTTTCACCTCTTGGAAGCAAGGCTTCTATCGTAGCACTGCATCATTTACCTTACGAAGAATATCCTTTTATAAATCCGCCTCTCAAAGACGATGATTTATCAGGGCTGATATGTATAGCAGACCGTGCCGAATTATATTTGCGCAATCATAGTATAGAAGAGTGTTTAGCGCACTTATTAAAATATAAATATACCCTATTCAGTCCTTTTTGGATAGATGCTTTTTTTGCTGCAAATGAAAAAGAAAACATTTTAAGTAAAATAAAAACTCTTTCTTATCGAGAGGAAGCCGCGGATTATATTGCAAATTTGCATTTTACTCAAGATGAAAAAGCTCGATATTTATCGCTGATAGCTTATTCTATCGATTTTCGTTCGCATTTTATGGTTTTGCATACTGTTACTACCGTAAGTGTATCGATAGTACTTGCAAAGCTTGCACATTTAGATGAAGAAAATCAACGAAAAATACGCTTTGGTGCTTTGCTTCACGATATTGGCAAAGTGGCCACCCCTGTGGAAATATTGGAAAAGCCCGGTCGTCTCACAAATAGTGAAATGGAAATTATGCGTAAGCACGTAGTATTAACAAAAGATATTATAGACGGATATGTGGCTCCCGATATAGTAAACATTGCTGTACGCCATCACGAAAAGCTAGACGGCAGCGGCTACCCTTTAGGCTTAAATGCTGAGGATTTGAACACAAACGAACGTATTGTAGCTGTTGCCGATGTTGTAAGTGCATTAATTCGCAAACGCAGCTATAAAGAAGCGTATGATAAAGAAAATACAATTCACATAATTAAATCAATGAGCGATGAAAACAAGCTATGCCCTGTAATATGTAAGCTTGTACTTGATAATTTCGATTTTATTATAAAAGAATCCACAGAATACGGTGCTGATATCACACAAAAATACGAAAGCATACAGTGTGAATTTAAAAATGCTTTATCTCAGGTACATATACATTTTGAAAATTAAAAAAACATTGCGCATATTTACAAATTTGTGATATAATATGACAAGAAAGTAATCTTGAATATGAAAGGAGCGTTTATAATGGATAAAAAGTTGATAGTCACCATAAACAGAGAATTTGGCAGCGGCGGCAGAGAGATAGGACTAGGGTTATCTAAGGCGCTCGGCATTGCGTTCTATGACAAAGAAATACTTAAAGCAGCAGCAAAAGATAGTGGCATAGTAGAAGATTTATTTGAAAAAGCAGATGAAAAGCCTACCAATAGTTTTTTGTATTCTCTATCTGTAGGCGCACCTATGCGCACTGCTGTATTTAGCGATTATTCCGATTATCTCACTAATGATAAGCTGTTTTTATTGCAAAGCAACACAATAAAAGCGCTTGCTGCCAAAGAATCTTGTGTGATAATAGGGCGATGCTCCGATTATATTTTACGTGGCCAAAGTGGGTTATTATCGGTATTTATACACGCTCCTATGGAAATGCGTATACAGCGCATTGCACGGCTGCATAATATTGACGAAGATGCCGCGCGTGCATTAATAAAGAAAACCGACAAAAACAGAGCTAATTATTATAGCTTTTATGCGGATACCGCGTGGGGTGCTGCAGCAAACTATGATATCAGCCTAAACGCAGGCAAATTAAATCAAGAAGAATGTGTGGCAATGCTTAAAGATATATCAAAATATTTTGCCAAATAATAAATGAAATAAAATCCTGTCAAGTGTTTTAGCTTGACAGGATTTTTTATCAGATTTTTTGCAATCTATCTATTGCATACTCGAAAAAGCCTTTATATGATGCACAATAATAATTAAGTGACAATACTCCGTTTATGTCTCTATCGCGCCTACATCCGCCACGGCATATTGATTGCCAACGACATTCTGTACATTCTGTTGATTTTACAGCAGAATTTTCTATAAAATTAAGCTTCTTCGCATTAGATGCTATATCTATAAAATCTACATCATTAAGATTTCCCAGTTTATAATTATCCAAAACATAAAAATCGCACGGATACACTTCTCCATCTGCTTCTATTACATTGCCTATAGAACATACTCCGCGCATAGCGCAGCTTTCAGGCGCTTTGCCGTGCAGCATATGCACGATATTGTCAAAAAATCGAATTGATATGTACTCGTCTTTTATTAAATCCTGATACCATAAATCAAACAGCTTACATAAAAAATCTTGATATTCGCTTGGATTTAATGAGTAAACTTCTTTGCCACGCTCATTTCCTATTGGGTCTAAACAAGGAATGTATTGCTGCCACGTAAATTCGCTGCGTTTATAAAATCCATAGATTTTACCGATATTACGAGCTAATTGTCGTGTAACAACTGTTAGAATATTGTATTCAACACCATATTGATTAAATAACTGTGCTGTGTGCATTACACGCGCGTAGCTGCCTGTACTTTGTGCATCTACTCTGTACATATCGTGCATTTCTTTGTTTCCGTCCAGTGATAGGCCCACCAAAAAATTATGTTTTTTTAAAAATTGCGTCCACTCTCTGTCTATAATATATCCGTTAGTTTGAATACAATGTTCTATTTTTATTTTATTTACATTGTAAATTTCCTCAAGCTCAAATAAATGTTCATAAAAAGCAAGCCCTGCTAAAGTAGGCTCGCCTCCTTGAAAAGCTATCGTAATATGCTGCTGTGCAAAGCTTAATGCCTTTTTGATAATGTTTTCAAGTGTTTCGTCGCTCATAATTCCATATGATGCAATATCTCTATTTTTAGCTTCATCGTGATAAAAGCAGTATTTACATTGAAGATTACATAATGACGATGCCGGTTTAATCAATAATGAAAGTGGTGGCATAGCTTTGCTCCTTACCTAATTTATTTTTTGAATGTGTTCATCAAGTGATTTTTCGTCCATCGCACCTGTAACACCTGCTACTATTTTACCTTCTTTATCTATAAACAAAGTAGACGGAATTGACGTAATGCCATAGGTAACAGCAGCATTCTGCTCCATCGTATCAAAATAAACAGGAAAAGTATACCCTTGCTTTACAATGTATTTATTTGCAATATCTACTGTCTCGCGATTACCGTCTGTCATATTTACCATCATAAATTCAATGTCAGTTCCGTATTTTTTATATGCGTCATTAAAACTTTTCATTTCCGACTTACACGGGCCGCACCAGCTTGCCCAAAAATTCACTATCATAGCTTTACCGCTGTAATCAGATAGTTTACCTCTTGTCCATCTTTGTTTGTCACTGTAAAATCTACTGCCAAAACAGGCTGCTGGCTTACTGCGGACTGTGGTGCAGGAGTATATTTATCTCCAAGAAAGCTATATAAAACGCTTGCACCTATTATTAAAACCAAAAAAGCTCCTGCCCCTAAAATTACTTTTATTTGCTTATTCATTACTTATCCCCTATTCTAAAAAGTGAGTAGCGCCAAAAAGCGCCCCATATATCCTGTCATCATTAAAATACCTATTACCACTAATAATAGCCCTGATACAAGATTGATGATTTTATAATTTCGCTTAATAAAATCGAATGTCGTTTTGAGTTTATCTATCAAAAGCGCACTTATTACAAACGGAATACCTAGCCCCATAGAATAAAATACAAGCATAGCTATGCCTTGCATTGCGCTTGCACTTTGAGATGCAAGCATTAGCGCAGAGCCTAAAAATGCTCCAACGCACGGTGTCCAGCCAATAGAAAACACTATTCCGAACAACATAGACGAAAAAAAGCCTAATTCTTTAAGCTTTATTTGCTTTTGATGTGTAGTGTTTAAAAACGGCAGCTTAAATATGCCGATAAAATTAAGACCAAATACAAGCACAATAAGCCCTGTAATTATATTTACCGCCATAGTATAGCTGCGCAGTAAATGACCTATCGTACCTGCAAAAGCTCCCATAGATACAAACACAAGTGTAAATCCAAATACAAATCCAAGTGAATTCTTTACTGCTGCTCCGCGTTTTTGCACATTATTGCCCACAAAATACGAAATGTAAATTGGCAACATTGGCAGTAAACACGGAGATACAAATGTAATAATACCTTCCAAAAACGATATAAAATATTGCATATCTATCCTCTTAATCATCATAATATATTTATTGTACACAAAATAAGTATAGTTTACAAGTAAATTAAAAAAATATTGACAAACAAAAAATTGTATGTTAATATGAACGCAGTTCACTTTGAGGAGAAATGTAATGAATATACAGGCAATCAGTAAAGACGCGCTATTAGATGCAGCTCAAGATATTGTGCAAACAAGCGGATTTGAAGCTCTTTCTATACGTCACCTTGCAGATGTATGCAAGATATCCGTAGGATGTATTTATAATTATTTTCCTTCTAAGTCTCAGATAATATTTTCCCTTACAGAACGTTTTTGGGCAAAAACCTTTCACGAGTATTCTTGCCAAGATGTAAGCGATGTAAGCTTTGTAAAGTTTATCGACAATATGTACGTTAAATTTTCTATTGGACTTGAGGGATTTAGTTCTACCCTACTACAGCAAATGTCGTTAATGAAAATTAATGATAAACAAATAGGCAAAAACATCGAGCAAAATTATATGAAACATATGAAACAAGGCTTGCTTGATATCTTAAACAATGATAAAAGCGTAAACGAAAATGTGTTTTGCGAAGATTTTACAAAAGAAATGTTAATAGATTTTGTATTTGACAATATGCTTTTGCTTTTGCGTGCAAAACGCGATAACTGTGCAATATTGCAAAAGGTAATATGCCTTTTGCTTTATGATATAGCAACTTAACTTAATTATTGTCCTTGTGCACAAATTTTTGTCAAGCTGCGTACAGCAAAGACGAGGCTTTGAGCAGGACAATCAAAAGTAAAATTGTTGTAATAAAAAATTTAGGAGGATTTTATGGCTTTATTTGAGACAATTTTCGACGTACTATACTTAATTAGTGTAGTGACAATAGGCATTATAATAATATGCAAAGCAAAAGGTGATAAGGAACATACATTATTTGGCGCAATGGCGGTTATTCTGGGCTGCGGTGACGCATTTCACCTTGTACCGCGCGTGATGTCGCTATGGACAGAAAATGGATTTGTGAAAAACGTTGCCGCTCTTGGGATAGGTCAGCTCGTAACATCTATAACAATGACAATATTTTACATAATACTGTACTTCGTTTGGCGCGAGCGTTACCATATCAAAGGACAAAATTCACTAACTTACACCATTTTAGGGTTAGCCGCATTGCGTATAATATTTTGTTTGCTGCCGCAAAACGCTTGGACAAGCCCTGATGCGCCATTAAGCTTTGGTATTTTGCGCAATATTCCATTTGCAATAATGGGCATAATTATAATAGTATTGTTCTATAAGCAGGCAAAGCTAAATAGCGATAAATCGTTTAAAAATATGTGGCTTGCCATTGCTTTAAGCTTTGCATTTTATGCACCTGTAGTATTGTTTGCACAAATATTCCCACCTGTAGGTGCTTTAATGATGCCAAAAACACTTGCCTATGTTTGGATAGTGCTTATGGGCTTCAATTCGCTGAAAGAAGGAAATAAAAAATGAAAAAAATGGTAAATACAAGCTTTTTATATGCAATAGCCGCAATGGTAGGCGGAGTTTTTTACAGAGAATTTACTAAATTCACAGGTTTTATCGGCAAAACTCCGCTTAGCGTAGTACATACGCATCTGTTTTTACTTGGTATGGTTTTTACTCTTGTAGCAATGCTTGTAGTGGACAAGCTTAATCTTTATGATAGCAAAAAGCTGCGTATATTTAATATCAGCTATAATATCGGTGTACCGTTTACCGCAATAATGCTTTTTATCCGCGGAGTATTAGTAGTACTTGGCACTCCCCTGTCTTCAGGACTTAATGCTGCTATATCGGGCATTTCTGGTATCGGACATATATTCACAGGAGTAGGCATAATATTCTTTTTCCTTACTGTGAAAGAAAAGCTGGCAAAAAGCAGTAAATAATTACATAAAATATAATACAGGCACAACAAATTGCTGTGCCTGTATTTTTTTATTCAATAAAAAGCTGTTCATTTGCATATATTATTGCTTCTTGTAATCCGTCTTGAGTAAAAGCAAAATGCTTATCTGTAATTTTTTCTTTTTCGGTTTTTTCAAAGCACCACGGGTCTTGCCAAATATACACTACAAGCTCATCGCCGTTCGGCGCTATTCGGCAACGAACACCATTATGGTCTGCACACCAAGTGTTTTTACCTTTAAAATATGCTATTCCCGGCACGTCAAGCATTACAATGCCTCCCTTATAGCGTAAGCTGTATTTGCTCCGCTGTATCTTCTGCACGCAGTAATGCGCCTGCCGCCGGCAAGGTGCGCACACGATAGCGATGCGGATTGGCAAGCTCCATATCTTCTATATGGCGCACGCTAATAATTGTATGGTTTTTCTTTAGTGTTATCACATTTACACCTGCTGTGTTTTTAGTTTGCTTTACAGGTATCTGCGCGGTATTTACAAGTAAAAGCCGGTCTGCGCTTGTCTGTATAGCTATCTCTATTTCATCGTGTAAATATTCGGCATACACTGTCGTTTCTTTATCGCTGATAGCATTTACAAGCTTTTTACGATTTTGCTTAGTGGCATAGCTTTCCATCGACACCTTAGCGCATTTACCATTTGCAAACACAAACAGCATACTGCCCTTATAATCCTGCGTAATAGCCATATAAATAGGCTCTTCGCCGTCCTCCATACCAAGACGCGCCGCTATAAAATCGCCCATTACACTCGCCTTACCGTCGTCAAAATCCCCTACACGGCATTTGTACACTTGGCATTTATTGGTAAAGAATAACAGCTCCGCATTATTTTGCGTTTCTGTTTCCACAATGATTTTATCTCCTTCTTTGAGCTTTTGTTCTCCGCTCATACGTAGAGACTGTGGTGTGATTTTTTTAAAATAGCCTTCGCGAGTATAAAATACAGTTACGACATAATCAGGCATTTGCTCATCTTCTACTTCTGCCTCGGCAAGCTGTGTTTCGTACAATATTTCACTATGTCTCGGCTGTCCGTATTTTTTGATAACAGCCGTAAGCTCATCTATAATTATTTTGCGTATTTTGGTTTCGCTGTTTACTATATCGCGTAGCTTTTCAATATCCGCTTCTAAATCTGCAATTTCCTCTGTTCGCTTTAAAATATATTCCCTGTTAAGATGGCGTAGTTTTATTTCGGCTACGTATTCCGCCTGTATCTTGTCGATGCCAAAGCCTATCATTAAGTTTGGCACCACTTCTGTTTCTTCGGCGGTCTCGCGCACAAGCTTAACTACTTTATCTATATCTAATAAAATACATTCAAGCCCTTTTAATAAATGCAGGCGCTTTTCTTTGCCGTCAAGCTCAAAATATGTGCGGCGGCGCACGCAATCTGTGCGAAACGCACTCCATTCGGTAAGTATTTCTTTTACACCCATTACGCGCGGCATACCGCCGATAAGTATATTAAAATTACACGAAAAGCTGTCTTCAAGCGGTGTCATTCGCAAAAGCTTTTGCATTACCTTATCGGGATCTTGCCCACGCTTAAGGTCGATAGTAAGCTTCAGACCGTTTAAATCTGTTTCGTCACGCATATCATTTATTTCTTTTATCCTGCCCACTTTTACAAGCTCGGATATCTTGTCCATTATCGCTTCAATGGTAGTAGTAGATGGTATCTGCGTTATCTCTATCATATTGTTTTTTGCATCATAAGCATAACGCGCACGTACACGCACAGAGCCTCTGCCTGTATTGTAAATATTTTGAAGCTCTGCTTCATTATACAGAATATATCCGCCGCCAACAAAATCGGGAGCGAGCAAAGTGGAGCTTAAATCGTGTTTGTCGTTTTTCAAAAGAGCAATCGTTGTTTCGCAAAGCTCTGTAATATTAAAAGAGCATATATTGCTTGCCATACCTACTGCTATACCTAATGTGGGATTTGCCAATATTGACGGAAACGTTACCGGTAACAAGGTAGGCTCTTTACAAGAAGCATCGTAATTGTCTGCAAAATCAACCGTATCTTTATCTATATCATTAAACAGCTCTGCACATACATCTTCGAGCTTTGCCTCGGTGTAGCGGCTTGCCGCATACGACATATCCCTGCTGTATGCTTTGCCAAAGTTGCCCTTGCCCGATACATAGGGCAAAAGCAAAGTTTCGTTACTGCGCGCAAGACGCACCATTGTTTCATATATAGCCGCATCACCGTGTGGGTTTAGGTGCATAGTGTTGCCCACTATATTAGCAGATTTAGTACGAGCGCCTTTTATCAGCCCCATATTGTACATAGTGTACAATACTTTGCGGTGAGCAGGCTTGAACCCGTCTATCTCAGGAAGCGCACGCGAAACTATTACGCTCATTGCATAAGGCATATAATTTTTTTCGAGAGTATCGGTGATATTTGTTTCCAGTACTAATCCTGCATCGGATATTTCTACATTATCACCAAGCTCAGGACGCTTTATTTCTTTGCTGGTATGCTTTTTTGCCATTTATAATACTCCCTATTTGCGTATATTGTACAAATTTTTACGATAATTCATTGCTTACGATATATCTAAATCATCAAGATATTCATATCCGTGCAGTGCAATATGTTCTTTACGTCCTGCCAGATTATCTCCGAGCAGTAAATCAAAAACATCGCTTGTATGCTGTACATCACTTGGCATCACTTTAATTAAGCGGCGCGATTGTGGATTCATAGTGGTAAGCCACATCATTTCGGGATCATTTTCGCCAAGTCCTTTGGAGCGTTGTATATTGTATTTATTGTCGCCTATACGTGAAAAAATATCTGCTTTTTCCACTTCTGTATATGCAAAATAAGTTTTATTTTTACAAGTAATCTCATATAAAGGAGACTCTGCAATATACACAAATCCCTCTTCAATTAGCGTAGGCACTAATCTATATAGCATTGTAAGTAAAAGCGTGCGTATTTGGTATCCGTCAACATCAGCATCCGTACACAATATCACCTTGTGCCAGCGAAGATTTTCAAGATTGAAGCTTGCAAGCTCTTTTTTCGCTTTACCGCCAAGCTCTACTCCGCAGCCAAGCACTTTCAGTAAATCGGTAATGATTTCACTTTTGAAAATACGGTCATAATCTGCTTTTAGGCAATTTAATATTTTGCCTCTTATAGGCATAATAGCTTGAAATTCGGAATCTCGGCTTTGCTTACACGCGCCTAGCGCCGAATCACCCTCCACGATATATATTTCGCGGCGAGTTAAATCTTTAGTGCGGCAATCCACAAACTTTTGCACACGATTTGCCATATCCATTTGCGAAAAAATGGTTTTCTTTAGGCTTTGACGCGTTTTTTCGGCGTGTTCACGGCTTTGCTTATTTACAAGCACCTGCTGTGCTATCTTTTGCGCTTCATCGGGCTTTTCAATGAAATATACTTCTAAATAATGCTTTAAAAATTCCGTCATTGCCTGTGCTACAAATTTATTGCTTATAGCCTTTTTGGTTTGATTTTCATAACTTGTTTGTGTGGAAAAACAGCTTGATACAAATATCAGGCAATCCTGTACATCCACAAACATTATTTTGCTTTCGCCCTTTTTATACATATTTTTTGCTTTGAGATACGCATCTATCTGATTAACAAATGCTGTTTTTACAGCTCTATCCGGACTGCCGCCGTGTTCAAGCCAGCTAGAGTTATGATAATATTCAAGAAGCTGTGCCTTGTTTGAAAAACAAAACGCAGCACTCATCTTTACTTTATAATCCGGCATATCTTCTCTGTCACGTCCTGTGGCAGTGGATTGGCAAAATATAACAGGCGTTATGCTCTCTAAATTGGCTATTTCTTCTGCATAATCTTGTATACCGTTTTCGTAGCAATAAACGATAGGCTCTTTCGTATCGCTCTCTTCGTCACTGAAAACGAAACGTACCCCTGCATTTACTATAGCCTGACGTTTTAATACATCGGCAAAATAATTGCTCGGCACATTGATGTCTGTAAACACCTTTGTATCGGGCTTCCATTTGATGATTGAGCCTGTTTTTTTACGAGTAGTAGGCTCTTTTTGCAATCCTCCAACGTTTTCACCGTTTTTAAAATCAAGATGATAATGATAACCGTCTCTGTAAATATCAGCTACCATCCACTCGGAAGCATATTGTGTGGCGCAAAGCCCTAAGCCATTAAGCCCAAGAGAATACTCGTAATTATCTTCCCCTGCCGTGTATTTACCTCCGGCATACATTTCGCAAAACAGCAACTCCCAGTTGTACTTTTCTTCTGCATTATTATAATCCACGGGCATACCGCGCCCTGCATCTTCAATGCGTACAGAACCGTCTTTATACCTATTAATGACTATTTCATTACCGTATCCTTCACGCGCTTCATCTATAGAGTTTGATAAAATCTCAAAAATAGAATGTGCGCATCCGTCTACTCCGTCTGAACCAAATATTACCGCCGGACGCTTACGCACACGGTCGGCGCCTTTGAGACTTGTGATACTCTCGTTAGTATAGGCGGCTTGTTTTTTTGGCATATTGGGCTTGCCTCCTAAAGTTAAAATAATATTGTCTTGATAGCAAGCGCTCCAAGTATATATATAAGCGATGCGCCTGCTGCTATAAACGGAACAAATTTAGTAATAAATCTTGCCGTATCGTCGCTCATAATTGATATAGCTTTTGTTTGTGTACGTGTGCGCGATGATACGTTTTGTTGTGAAGTAGGCGGAGTAAACATACGCGTACCGCTGCTTTTTTCCGTTGCAATTTGCTGCTTTGTAACAGGAGAAAACATTTTTGTGCCGCCTATCGGTGCAGCGCTTTGAGACTCAAGCTCTCGCATTGCACCAAATAACATCGTTTTATCCATACCACATTCATTACATACTGCAAATCCGTGTCCTGCATTATAATTAAAAGCTCCGCAAGTGCATTGCCAGCCTTCTTCTATTTGATTAGGTCTATAATGCAAAACATCACTGCGCAAAGTATCATACAATACTGCTTTTGCTTCTTCACGAAGCAAACGAAGCGCAGGTAGCTTAATCTTTTCATAATTAGTCATATCGTGAGCGCGATTATTCTCAAATGTAATTGATACTAAGCTTACCTCTACAGCTCCTATCTCCTCATTTGATATGAAAACCGCGTCATCGCTACCAAATATTTCGCCCTCCGGCACAGAAATACCATCGTAAACAAAATCGTCCTCTGCCAAAAGCGCTCCCAAAGTGTTTTTGCAAGTAAAATGTATTGCGCACTGCGTTAGCAGGCGCTGATATAAATTGATAAAAGATAATGTTACAAGTGTATTGCCACTTGCTTCTTCGCGTATAAGCTCGGTTTGCACATATTGCACAGGTGAGCCTTTGGTAAAAAAATTAGCACGCGATATAGCAAGAGAAGTATAGGCATTTTGTTTTGCCATAATAATCACCTCAAAAATATAATGTTTCGCAAATCAAGCTTTAGTATAGCACATTTCACAATATAAATGCAATTGCAATTATGTTTGGGGGTATGTTATAATAACCGCACGGTGTTACCAAAATCACAGATTTTGACACCTGAGCGAACATTGAAGCATAGCAATCCCTTTCGGGCTTGCTGTGGCGCAGCAAAGCTGCGGTTGTTTTTAATATTTGATATAAAGTACAAATTTATTGAGGAGATATATGCTATGATAATGGGTGAAGCTGTAGCAAATGCACGTCAATACTTTAATACCGGTGTTACACTGGCACGCGATTACAGACAAGAGGCTTTGGCTAAATTACGTCGCGCAATCATCGAAAACGAAGCCGACATTTTACAAGCGCTTAATGAAGATTTGGGGAAATCGCGTTTTGAAGGATATATGTGCGAAATAGGACTTGTATTAGATGAATTAAGCTATGCCGAAAAACATCTCGCTAAATTAATGTGTCCTAAAAAAGCCATCACGCCATTAGCTCAATTTGCCGCTAAAAGCTTTGTTTGCGCAGAGCCTTACGGTGTGGCTTTAATAATGAGTCCGTGGAATTATCCGTTTATGCTTACTTTAGACCCTTTAATAGGTGCAATTGCCGCCGGTAATTGCGCTATAGTAAAGCCGAGTGCATATGCCAAAGCTACAAGCGCTATTATTAAAAAAATATTAAGCGAAGCTTTTGACAGCAAATACATATCCGTGATAGAGGGCGGCAGAGCAGAAAATACTGCGCTTTTGGAAGAACGTTTTGATGTAATATTTTTTACAGGCAGTGTTAATGTAGGCAAGCTTGTAATGGAAAAAGCATCTGCAAATCTTACCCCTGTATTATTGGAGCTTGGCGGCAAAAGCCCGTGTATTGTGGACGAAACTGCTAATATAAAGCTTGCTGCTAAACGAATAGTTTTTGGCAAATTTTTAAACTGTGGGCAAACCTGCGTAGCACCTGATTATCTTTTAGTACACGAAAGTGTAAAAGATAAACTTATAGAATATATGAAGCTGGAAGTTACAGCATTTTTTAGTGAAAATCCACTTGAGTATGCAGATTATGGGCATATAGTAAATGAACATCATTTTAAAAGATTGATGAATTTAATGAACAGCGGAAAAATAATAATCGGAGGCAAATGCAATAGCCGCCTGCAAATTGAACCTACTATATTAGATGAGGTATCGCTAGATAGCCCTGTGATGCAAGAGGAAATTTTTGGGCCAATATTGCCGGTGATTTCATTTAATAATATAGAGGAAGCTATAAATATTGTGAAATCCAAGCCTAAGCCATTGGCGCTTTATCTTTTTACCACAAGTAAAGTATGCGAAAATAATATTTTGCGTAATGTAAGCTTTGGCGGCGGCTGCGTAAATGATACTATTATTCATCTTGCCACTACGCATATGGGATTTGGCGGTGTGGGCGAAAGCGGTATGGGCAGCTATCACGGTGCATTAAGCTTTGGCGCATTTTCACATTATAAATCTATAGTACGCAAAGCTAACTTTATAGATATGCCAATACGATATCAGCCATATACTAATCTAAAAGAGCGCTTGCTTCGCTTATTTATGAGATAGATTGCAAATAAATTATTAAATGTTTTTGAACTTTTACAAAATGTATTGAATTTTAATTAAATATGGTGTATATTAAATTAGCACTCTGATATTAAGAGTGCTAATTTAAATTTAACGGAGGCCAAATCTATGGCGGTAAAACAATTTAAAGCGGAGTCTAAGAGACTTCTTGATTTAATGATTAATTCCATCTATACGCATAAGGAAATATTTTTGCGTGAGCTTATCAGCAATGCAAGCGATGCTATTGATAAGCTGTACTTCAAAAGTCTTACCGATGATAGCGTGCAAATTAAAAAAGGCGATTACGAGATACGCTTATCTATAGATAAGGCTAACCGTATGATAGAGCTTACCGATAACGGTATTGGTATGACTAAAGATGAGCTTGAAAAAAATCTTGGTACTATTGCGCGCAGCGGCAGCTTGGATTTTAAACAAGAGAATGCCGGCAATGAAAAAATTGATATTATCGGACAATTTGGCGTAGGATTTTATTCCGCGTTTATGGTGGCGAGCAATGTTACTGTAATAAGCCGTGCATTTGGCAGTGATGAAGCTTGGAAATGGGAAAGCAAGGGCGCTGACGGATACACCTTGACAGAATGTGAAAAAGATAC
This sequence comes from Oscillospiraceae bacterium, assembly GCA_036641735.1. Lineage (GTDB taxonomy): Bacteria > Bacillota > Clostridia > Oscillospirales > Ruminococcaceae > JAGPHI01. The sequence goes on along the minus strand of JAVWEG010000004.1, from coordinate 16,249 downwards.
TGTCGGTACAGATATTGTTTTAATAGTAAAAGAAAATGCCGATGGCGAAAACTACGATGAATATCTTGAAGATTTTCGTATTGTATCAATAGTGAAAAAATATTCCGATTATATTCGATATCCTATACGTATGCTACGTGAACATTCTCGCCTAAAAGAAGGCTCAAAGGACGAATACGAGCAATATAAAGAGGACGAAACGCTTAATAGTATGGTTCCATTGTGGCACAAAGCTAAAAAAGACGTAAAGCCTGAGCAATACAACGAGTTTTACAAGGAAAAGTTTTACGATTATGAGGATCCGCAACGCGTTATCCAAAGCAAAACAGAGGGTGTAGCCACATATAACGCTCTTTTATTTATACCTTCTCGCGCCCCGTATAATTATTATACTAAAGAATACGAAAAAGGCTTGCAGTTATATGCCAGCGGCGTATTAATAATGGATAAATGCGCAGATTTATTGCCTGATTATTTCTCGTTTATTCACGGACTTGTAGACTCTCAGGATTTATCTCTTAATATCAGCCGTGAAATGCTACAGCACGACAGCCAACTGAAAGTAATACGCACCTCACTTGAAAAGAAAATAAAATCAGAGCTTACTTCAATGATGAAAAAAGAGCGTGAGGAATATGATAAGTTCTTTACCAATTTTGGTTTACAGCTAAAGGTAGGCTGCTACTCAGGATACGGAGCAAATAAGGATTTGCTACAAGACTTAATACTGTTTCACTCTGCTAAAGAAAATAAGCTTATCTCTCTTGCGGAATACGTAGCTGCTATGCCTGAAGAGCAAAAATATATTTATTATGCAGCAGGCGACTCTACCGACCGCATTGCAAAGCTACCACAAGCAGAACGTATTCTTGCCAAAGGCTACGATATATTGTATCTCACGGATGATGTGGACGAATTTGTACTACAAGTATTGCACGAATACGAAAAAAAAGAATTCCGCAATATTTCAGGTGACGATATCGGCTTAGAGACCGAAGCTGAAAAAGATGAAATTAAAGCTAAAAATGATGAAAGCAAAGACTTGTTTGCCACTATGAAAGAGGCTCTTGGCGACAAAGTAAGCGCAGTATGTATATCTGAGCGCCTTGTTAGCCACCCTGTTTGCCTTACAAGCTCAGGCTCATTGTCTATTGAAATGGAAAAAGTGCTTAATTCAATGCCTACCGATGAAAAGGTAAAAAGTGAAAAAGTGCTTGAAATAAATGCCGACCACGCTGTTTTTGCCACTCTTACATCATTACAAGCAGAGGGCAACACAGATAAAATAAAGGCATATGCAGATATTCTCTATAATCAAGCTTTGCTTATAGAAGGTATGCCAATACAAGATCCTGTGGCGTATGCAAATGCCATTTGCAATTTGATGATAAAATAATATAAAAATGAAGGCTATGAGTAAAGTTTCAATTTACTCATAGCCTTCATTTTTTATCGCTAAGCTTGGCTAATGCTAATAACCTGTACTGTAGCGCCATCGTTACCTGCAATATCGCCTCTATATTCTATCTTGATTTTATCGTCTTTTTTTAAGCTTACACCGTCTTTTTTAGCATCAGCTATAATAAACGTATATGTTTCACCTTTATTATTTATAATTGTTACATCATTTGCACTGCTCTGCGTTACTGTACCTACCATATTATTGGGCTTATCGGCGGATTGTGTAATGCGATTAGCTATAATGCTGTTTCCCCTGCCCTCCACATTGCCCTCTTTATAATATACAGTTACTGTGCTGCCAATAGCAAGATTGCCGGCTTCGCTTAAATTTGCAGTAGAAGTAATAAAATTCATAACACCGTTTTGTGTTTTTACGTCAATAGAATTCATCGTTACGTCTGTAATTGTGCCTACAGCCGTCATTTCTCCATTAATAATAGGAACGCTTTGTACAAGGCGCTGCACCGTAGCTCTTGTAGTATCGGTGCCTATTACCGTGCCTAAAAAGTAAACTTCTATTTTTTCTCCCGATTTCAAGCTTTTCGCTTTACTTTTATCAGCTTTTGATATATCAAATACAAGTTTCCCAACGTCAGCTTTTACAGTAATAGCATCATTTGTCACAGTATCTATTGTGCCTTTAATACATTGCTCTACATCGGCATTGCTTGATTGCGTTAATTTAATAACATTAACGGCGGAAGTATCATTTCCTTTTATTTCACCTTTATAATATATCGTGATTTCTGTGCCGACAGCAATATTTTTCGTCCCTGTTTTATCGGCATTTTTAACATCAAACGTAAGTGTGCCAAGTGAACAGCTTACAGTAAGCAAGCTGTCTGTAGATTCTTTTATTATTCCGAGTACTGTAAGCTCCTGTAAAAACAATGGTTCAGACGATGACACCGTCGCAGACGATGAAGTAATAGCTGAAGATGAATTTACAGACGATGATGTTTGTGCAGGTAATTTATTTTTATTAGCTGTGCAAGATGACATTGCCAGTGAAAACGCACAAACTACAAATAATGTTAAATTCTTTTTAACGCTCATATTTTACCTCTTTTGCTTTGATATATTGCTCATTTTAGACTGTGATACGCGCTTAAACTCACCTTCTAAATTAAGAAATGCCTCAACAAGCTTTGGATCGAAATGCGTACCGTTACCCTGTGCTATTTCTTGTATTGCCTCTTCGTGGGACATCGCCTTTTTATATGGGCGCTCCGACACGATAGCATCGTACACATCTACAACAGCCATTATTCTGCCAACTAAAGGTATTGCGTCACCCTCAAGCGAGTGCGGATAGCCTGTCCCATCCCAGCGTTCGTGATGTGTAAGTGCCACCACTGCTGCAATATTAAGAAATTCGCGACTATGAGTAAGCTGCATAGCTTTTAATATTGCATTATAACCGATAAGCGTATGTGTTTTCATTGTTTCAAATTCGTCGTGCGTAAGACGCGCAGGCTTTAATAATATTGCATCGGGTATAGCTACTTTGCCAATATCGTGTAACTGAGCTGCTTCCAAAACAAGCTCCATATTAATCCCATTAATTAAATCGGGGTAAATATCATTGTCTTTAATATAATCAAGTATTAGCTTGTAATATTCTGTTGTACGTAAAATATGTCCTCCTGTGGATTTATCTCTCATCTCCACAAGATCTGATAATGTAAACACTATTGCGTATTGTAATTCTTTGATGATTTTGGCTTTTTCTTCCAGCTCTTCCAGCAAGCTGCCGTTACTGTGAAGTAAATTTGCTTGTCTTTCTGCGTGTTCTAAATGCACTTCTATTCGTTTTAATAGCAGTGCCGGAGCAAACGGCTTATGCACATAGTCTACTGCGCCAAGCTTAAAAGCTTCAAGCTCAAACTTAACGTCTTGATATGAAGTAAGAAATATAACAGGTATATCTTTAAGAGCTTCATTTTCGCGCATCCAACGTATTATTTGCAAACCGTTTAGATTAGGCATTTCATAATCAAGCAACACCATATCCGGTGAAATTTGTCTCATTTGTAAAATCGCTTCCGGACTTTGAGAAAATGTGAAAAGTTCATAGATATCGCAGAGCACTTGTCTCGTCATTTCAAGTAAAACTTCGCTGTCATCAATAATCATTATTTTCTTCTTGCATTGTTGATTTTGCTCCATAGCGTATCATCTCTTTCATAAGTATTATTCATTATATTTTATATTAGCATAATCAAACGTTTTTCGCAATATTCAAGCAAAATATTTCTAATTTTTTTTAATTTATTCTTCTATGCTGTTCACTTCTTTTGTATCGGTAACGCTGCGCAAGCGCCTTTGTATTTGACGTGTGCGAACGCCAATTAAGCTTTCAAGCTCATTCCCTGCTTGATTAATACGGTTTTGAGCCTGTTCGAGTGCTTTTCCAAATGTGTCAAACTCTGTTTTTACGCTGCCAAGCACTTCCCATACTTCGCTTGTGCGTTTTTGAATAGCTAATGTATGAAATCCCATTTGTAGGCTGTTTAGCAATGCCGCCATAGTAGTAGGCCCTGCTATCATAACGTGATAATCTGTTTGCAGCTTTTCTATCATACCTCTACGCACTACCTCTGCGTACAATCCTTCTACAGGTAAAAACATTATACCAAAATCCGTAGTATCGGGAACGCTGATATATTTATCGTGAATATCTTTGCCAAAGCTTCTTATTCTTTGCTCTAATACTTTTGCCGCTGCCTCTACCTCGGCTGCATCAGCCGTATCGTACGCTGTAATTAAATTAGAATATGCATCCATCGGAAACTTTGCATCTATTGGCAAATACACACAAGATACACCGTCTCCCGGCAGCTTTACGGCATATTCCACTCTTTCCGAGCTGCCTTTTACCGTGGCAATATTCGTGTCGTATTGCTCGCTCGACAGCAATTGTTCTAATATTGCACCTAGCTGCACTTCGCCTAATATACCGCGCGTTTTTACATTGCTAAGTACTTTTTTAAGGTCTCCCACTCCTGTGGTAAGTGTACTCATCTCGCCTAATCCCTTATACACCTTTTCTAATTGTTCACTTACGGTGCTAAACGACTGCTTTAGCTTTTCGTCTAAAGTTTTTTGCAGCTTTTCATCCACCACATTGCGCATTTCATCTAGTTTTTTAGAGTTTTCGTCTTGCAGTGTTTTTATACGTGTTTCCATTGTACTGCGGATACTATCCAGCTGAGTAATGGTTTGCATTGTGGAGTTTTTCATACGTTCTTCCACCATATTTAAGCTGTCTGTTACAGATTTCTGCAATGAATGTTGACGTTCTCCAAGCTGTTCGCTCATTTGTGCAAGTCTCGCATCTTGCATAGCCGATATTTGCTTTTGTGATGCCATTTGCAGCTCATTTATGCTTTGCATAGTGTTGTTTATACTCTGTGTCAGCTCTGTGCGAAGCCCTCTCATACTATCTTCGTTTGCCTTGCGCAGCAAATCCAAGCTGTTTTGTGTCACCCCGTTTTTACCGCGTAAAATTGCTATTAAAGAAAATACAGCTGCCGCTGCCGATAAACATAATGTGATAATTGATAACATTTTACTCTCCTCGTAATATTTATAAGGCTTTATACATAACTATAGTATAGTAGAATTATTTTATTAATGCAATAAGGAGACTCGTTTATGTTTTGGGCTTTAAAACTAAAAAACCGTTTTTATGCTGCTATTACCGCTTCGCTTGCCATAATATGTGCCGTATATATTGGATATGCCACTTCTATATCTGCACATCTATGTAATAATAGAGAAATATCTGAATTTAATATTATTCGCGAAGTAAATGCAAATGAAGATGATTTATCGGAAAAAGTGGTATATCTTACATTTGATGATGGGCCATCTGCCGTAACAGAGCAAGTGCTTGATGTACTTTTAAAAGAAGATGTTTGTGCAAGTTTTTTTGTAATGGGTGATAAATGTCACGAAAAATACTTGCCGCTTTTATCACGTACAATTGCACAGGGAAATCTTGTGGCACTACACTCATTTGCGCACGAATACAGCCAAATATATAAAAGCGACAAGGCATTTTGGGAAGACATTTCTGCTTTGCGCGTAAAGCTGGAGCCTTATGTAGATGATATTCCGAATATTTTACGTTTTCCCGGTGGCTCTACTAATACTGTTAGCCGAAAATATGGCGGACGCGAAATTATGAATGTATTAAAACAAGAGGCAACCGATAACGGATACAAATATGTAGACTGGAACGTATGCGCAAATGATGCTGTTGGCGGACATCCGTCTGCCAAACAAATATTCAATACCGTCACAAAGCAATCTGAAGGAATAAGCACCTGTGTAGTGCTGTTTCACGATACAAACAACACTAAAACCACAGCCGAAGCTTTGCCTGATATTATAAAGTATTTTAAAGATAAAGGTTATCGTTTTGATACAGTGGATCATCTTGATAAGCAAATATGAAGAAAGTATAAACTTTTTGTCAAAATTGTGCCTTACAGCGATTTACAATTGAAAACGCAAGCAAAATATAGTATGATATGTAAATAGTAAAATATTTGATTGAGAGGGTGATTATATTGTTTGGATATATAATGCCCTTTAAGCCCGAGCTTAAAATATGTGAGTGGGGCGAATATCGTGCTTATTATTGTGGACTTTGCAAAGAGTTGAAACGCGAATACGGCTTTTTACCACGGTTTTTTCTTAATTACGACTTTGTGCTGCCTGCAATAATCTCCGACTCTTTAAGAAATGAAGCTCCGCATAAATCAAACGAAAGATGTATGGCAAACCCTTTTTCAAAGCAATGTGTTTGCACGTCTTCTTATGGGCTTCGCTTTGCAGCCGACAGCCTTATACTAACTATGTATTATAAATGTACCGATGATGTAAATGACGAACGCGGCTTAAAACGGGTAATCGCAAAATTACTGCGTTTTTCACTGCGCAATAAGCATCGTAAGGCGGCACTGCGTTTGCCTCAGCTTGACAGTGTATTGATGAAAGAGACCGAACTTGGACATAATATAGAACTAAGTGGCTGTAAAAGCCCTGATGAAGCCGCCGATGCCACTGCTAAAATGACAGCTGCTATGTTTTCCTTCATTACAAAAAACCCCGCATACAGCAAAGCTGTTACGCGTATGGGGCTATGTGTGGGCAAGCTGATATATTATCTTGATGCCGCAGAGGATTATAATGATGATAAAAAGCACGGCGCTTTTAACCTGTTTATTAATATGGGCTTAAATGCAGATGAAGCCATAATTGAAGCAAAGCGAATATGTAATATGTGTGCAGGAGAGCTGGCTTTATGCTATAATTTATTGGATTTGCAAGTGGACAAGCCTCTTTTGGATAATATTGTTTTCCTCGGAATACAAGACAGCATACGTAACACGGGTATTAAACGAAAAAAAGGCAAAGATAGAGATTAACAATCTTATCTTTAAGAAAGGTGAAACTAATGGATGCACACAAGATTTTGGGGGTTTCAAGCACAGCTACGCCCGAAGAAATAAAAACGGCTTACCGCGCACTTGCACAGAAATATAATATTGACAATTATGAAGCAGGACCTTTACGCGATGATGCTAAAGCTAAAATGGACGAAGTGAATGCCGCATTTGATGAGCTAATGGGTAATTTACGTACAGGTGCTGTAAATGATTACTCTCAAAGCTCGGGTAATCCCTCTTATAGTGATATACGTGATATGATAAACAAAGGCGATGTAGAAAACGCACTTGTAAAGCTGAATGCAATGCCAAGCGGCAGTGAAAATGCCGAATGGAATTTCTTAGTGGGAAGTGCGTATTATTATAAGGGCTGGCTTTCTGATGCATCCAGATATTTTACTGAAGCGTGCCGTCTTGAGCCAAATAATAGAGAATATCGTGCTGCAATGAACAATATGACAAATTCTCAAAATGGCAATATGCGTGGAAATCCATATGGTAATACAAGCTATGGACCAAGAGCCGCAGGCTGCTCTTGCTGTGATATCTGTACCACAATGGCTTGTATGGATATGTGCTGCAACTGCGGCGGCGGAGGCTGTTAACGATATGCGTAACAACAGCCGAAAGATTGCTATATGCGGCATTACGGGCGCACTAGCCGCAGTAATTATGTTAATGGGCGGCATAATACCATTTGCCACTTATGTGGCGCCGGCTATCGCCGGACTATTAATAATACCTATTGCAATAGAATTCGGACTGAAAAGCGGTATGCTTTTATACGTTTCTATCAGCTTTTTATCTTTTTTTATTGTGCCTGATAAAGAAATGGTTTTTATTTTTATTTTTTTGCTTGGATATTATCCTCTATTAAAGGCAAAACTGGAAAAGATAAAGCATTTAATAATACGCTTGTTTGCAAAGCTCGTTGTATTTAACGCAAGCGTCCTCGCTGTGTATGGGCTAATGATTTTTGTATTTCGCCTTGATATGGTAGTGGCGGAATTTAAAGAAAGCGGAATAATATTTATAGCCGTGTTACTGGTAATGGCTAATTTTACGTTTTTGATTTATGACTTTGCAATAAAGCGTCTTGCCGCCGTATATTGTATATATGTCAGACCTCGCCTTGAGAAAATGCATTAAAGGAGCTAATAATGTATGGAATTACTAAGTGGAGTAAAAGCGCTCACCTATTTTAAAAAAATGTTAATGGGCGAAACATCGCAAATATTGCCATTTACCCCAATAGCTCAAAAGCCACTATGCCCCGATTATTCGGGGCTTCGTCTTGCTCGCAGCACACCCGAAAGCGAAGGTGTACCAAGTGAATTGCTGGAAGCTTTTTATCGCCGCCTTGCTACAGGTGATGATGCAGGGCTGCACAGTGTTATGGTATTGCGCCACGGCAAAGTGATATCTGAGGGTGGTTTTGCGCCGTTTTCCACCAAATTTTGGCACGTTACACACAGCCTATGCAAAAGCGTAACCGGCACTGCAATAGGTATGCTGATAGATGATGGCATTTTGGATTTCGACGATAAAATTTGTGATATTTTTTCCGATAAATGCACGTTTCTTACAGGTAAACGTATGCGCAGCATTACTATACGTCATCTTCTCACTATGCAAAGCGGCTCTACATTTAAAGAAATAGGCGCAGTACTCGAGCGAGACTGGGTACGTGCATTTATTGAGGCAGATGTGGCATTTGAACCGGGCAGCCGAATGGACTACAACAGTATGAACAGCTATATGCTGTCGGCTGTAGTAACACGAAAAACAGGGCTTACACTTTGTGATTATCTTAAACCGCGTTTATTTGACAAGCTTGGATTTGGTGAAATAGCTTGGGAAACCTGCCCTTTAGGCATTACTAAAGGCGGCTGGGGTATGTATATTTTTCCCGAAGATTTAGCTAAAATAGGTCAACTTTATTTGCAAGGCGGAATTTGGAATGTACACGGTGAGAGCCAACAAATAATCAGCAACAAATGGATTATTGAAGCTACAAAGCCGTGGACAATGCGAGATACGGGAGAAGAATACGGTTATCAATTATGGCCGCATAGCGATGATGGCAGCTTTTTATTTAATGGTATGTTTGGACAGTATGTAATGATGATGCCGTCACTTGATATTGTAATATTGATGAATGCCGGCAACGGACATTTGTTTACACACAGCTTTGCGTATGATACAGTTGTGGAACACTTTAATTCAAATGCCTTGAGTAATGCCCCTCTTCCACAAAACTCAAAGCAGCTTAAATCCTTGCAATACACTTTATCTCATTTAGTATTCGGTGTAAAAAGTACCCCTAAATATCGAGAGCAAAAATGGTACGAAAAAATATTATCTCTTTTTAAAAAGCCTATTGTGCCTATGCCATTTCCCGAAAAAGCAAATGCACTTATTGGGCGTACGCTATGTTTCAGCGCTAATAATGCAGGGCTTGAGCCTATTATTTTACAATGCACCTGCGACAGTTATACGCACGGTGTTTACAAAATAGGCTTTGCGCTTGAAAATGATTTTTTAACTTTATTATGGACAGAAGGCAGTGTCACAAGCCATTTACCTCTTGGATTTAACGAAGCCAAATACGGCATAGCTACGCTAAATGATTGTAAATGGCATATTGGTTCACTCGCTTCGTTTGCTTACAATGAGGACGGGCAAGCTGTGCTGAAAATAAAATTTTGTTTTGTGGAAAGCAGCAGTACAAGGCTTGTAAAAATAATATTTAAAGAAAACGGCGCTGTTTTACGCTTAGACGAAAGCCCTGCTGTGGCTTTGGCAATAGAAAAAGTGAAAAATGAGCAAAGCGCACTTGCCAAAGGAGATCCTGTATTTTTTAAGGATTTCGGATATATTGAATATAAAATAAACAAAATATGCACACCGATTTTAAATGGCATTTGGGAATAATATAAAAGGACAATGGCGATTTTGCCATTGTCCTTTTATTTATTAATTCACCGATTTATGCTTTTCTTCTTCGCTTATATCCAGCCCTAATGTGCCACCCGGATTCATTATATTATCAGGATCGAAATGATTTTTAAGAGTGCGTATAATATCAAACTCGTTTTTGCCAAGATATCCCTCAAGCCACGGCCCAAACATTTTTCCTATACCGTGATGATGGCTCATAGCGGCACCCGAACGCTGAATGGCATCTAAAATACCTGCGTGATATGCCTTAAATTCAGCAGGATCTGACAATTTGGTAATAAAGATAAAATACAAGTTTGCTCCCTGCGGATATGCGTGAGATAAATGTGTCATACATATCGTGTTAGGTCTGCTCTTGCAAAATGCGCGTACATCTTTATGTACCTGTGCCATATTACTCCAGTTTACCGTACATTCCATAGTGTCCGTCACAAGCCCAAAATCTTGTATTGTATCGCGCAGATATGGATCGTCAAACCGTCCTTTTTCCCAGCCCCTTGTCACTATACCTGTAAGGCTTAGCCCACCAAACTGATGCCCTATACGCTTAATTACACGAGCGCAATTTTTGGAAAACCCGTTTTCACCATTAGTAAAGCCTAAGAAAAGGCACATCTCCCCTTCTTTAAAGCCACGTAGCTTAAATAAATGTCGCAATGGTGTTTCATCTACACCATATAAACGCAGCATAATTTGCGTTTCTTCGGGATCTGACAAGCGAAATACCGATGAATGTCCTGCCTCATCCTGCATCATTTCACGAGCTGCATTTTGCGCTGTAGTCCAGTCTTTAAACATAAATGAAAAGCGCCTTGAAGTTTCAGGCATATGTCGAAAAAATTTGAGCGTAACATTGGTAAGCACACCAAATGCACCTTCTCCGCCCATCATTATTTGTCCTATATCAGGCCCCGTTGCTTTGCGTGGATAATTATCTGTTTTGATATTTCCGATAGGCGTTGCGTATTCCTGCCCTAATACTATATCGGATATTACACCGTAATATGTGGAATTTTGCCCTGCTCCGCGAGTAACTACCCATCCGCCTACAGACGAATATTCAAAGCTCTGCGGAAAATGTCCGCAAGTATATGCCCGCTTTGCACCAAAAAGTTTTACTGCGTTATTAAGCGTTTCTTCAAGCTTCGGGCCGCTCATACCTGCTTGCACCGTGATACACTGGTCTATTTCATTAAAAGATATCACTTTATTAAAGCGCAAGCGCATATCAAGTGATATTCCGCCTTTCATACATTCTACTCCGCGCGTAACAGACGATCCTCCGCCGTATACGTACACAGGTATTTTCTCTTGCTCACAATATGCCACTATTTTTTCTATCTGCTCTTTATTATCGGGATACAGGACAGCATCGGGCATATTTTCGGTTATTTTATTGCGTAAGCGCAGTATATCATACATTGTTTTACCATACGCTACACTAAGCCTTGAATAATCATCTGTATGTACAAAATCGTTTCCTACTATTTGCCGAAAGGCATCCAGTTGCATGTTTGTAAGCTTAATAGGTGCAATAAGCTTTACTTCATCAAAGCCCAAATCCTCTTTATAATTCTTAAAATACTCGTCGTCAAGCCCAAACTTTTCCTTTATCAGCTTATACAAGCTCTCTTTTGGCGGCTTAATACGATATGGCTCGCCCCATTTAAATATAGAACGGTAGCTGTTTTTCGGGAACTGCTCATTTACCCATTTTGGCTCAAACTCTTTGTATGGATGCGACATAATAATCCTCCTTGTTATATTGTTAAATCGGCTGTTGCTATTACATTGCAGCCAAGTCCAAGTAAATCTTGTGCAATCACGTCACCGCAATGCACCTCATTATCGATTATAATATGCGAAAGCGCTGATATTGCTTCGCTTATTTTGGCTTTTGGTATTTCACCGTCTGTACGCACAGGCAATACAGCCATAGATGCAAACTTAGTGCTTACCGTAGTAGTAAGTGTACGCATTGGGCAAGTAAGCTCCGCTTTGGCGTATATTTCACCGCGTTTACAGCGCCCACCTGTTACCGTACCATCATTTTCCACCGTAAGGCGGCAGCCATTAGGGCAAGTAATACATACTATGCTTTTCATTGCACCGCCTCCAAACTACATACTATTTTACTGTTTTCGCTTATTTTGTATTTAGTAAAATCCACTTGCACTCTTTCCATTTCGGGAGGACGTAATTGTGAATAAGTTTTTGTATACACTTCATTATTATCTGCCTTAATAACGAGCTTTGTTTTGCGCATATCTTCTCTTGCTCTAAAATATACTACTGTGTTATCTGTCAACGTATTCAGCTCCAGCTTTTGCGGTATTAAAGATAAAAAGCTGCTATCATAATTAATATCTGTCATTGTACGTGTACTGTTTTGCAGATTGCTTGCGGCTATGCCTACTGCTTCGGCATTTTCGCTTACATAATCTACTAAATCGTTTACTTGCAGCGCATTGCCGCACACATATACATTGTCACGCATTGTCATTCCGTTTTGGCCTTTCGTGCGTGTATCAAGCGGTATATCTAGGCTTTCGGCAAGCTCGTTTTCAGGTATTAACCCTACCGACAATATTAGTGCATCGCACTCAATACGCTCTTGTGTACCTTCAATAGGCTGCAAATTAGCATCTACTTTACTTATCTCTACAGCTTCTACCCTCTCGTGTCCAAATATTTTTGTAACCGTATGGCTTACGTGCAACGGGATATTGAAATCCTCTAAGCACTGATATAAGTTACGCGTTAGTCCGCTTGGTGTAGGCTTTGCTTCGTATACACCCACTACCTTAGCGCCCTCTAAAGTAAGGCGCCGTGCCATAATAAGCCCTATGTCTCCCGAGCCTAACACTACGCAGCGTTTAGTTGGCAGTTCGCCTAAAATATTAGTATAATACTGTGCGCTGCCTGCTGTAAATACTCCTGCTGGCCGTGTGCCGTGTACAGCTATTTGCTTTGCTGTACGTTCCCTACAGCCTGTAGCGAGTATAATACTATGCACTTTAAAGCGGCACATACCAAGCGCACAAGCGGCTGTAAGCATATATCCGTTTGCGTATGCTTCAATATGAGATACAAAAGTAGATAGAGATACCGTCACCTGTGTGTTATGAAGCTCTTTGATAAATCTGTCGGCATATTCAGGCCCTGCAAGCTTTTGCCCAAAACGCACAAGACCAAAGCCATCGTGTATACACTGCTTTAAAATGCCGCCTAGCTTTGCTTCCCTCTCTATAAGTATTACACTTTTACCTGCTTTATCAGCAGCCACAGCCGCCGCAAGCCCGGCAGGCCCTGCACCAATCACAGCTATATCATACTCTTTTTCCGTCATATTTACTCCTTTGATGTACCCATAGCGATTTTTTCATTATCACTTGCAATATTCGATTTGTTCTTACACAATACAAGCTCTGAGCCGTCTCCGCTTTTTTTCACTTTTTCCAGTGGAATTTGTTTATCCTGTGCAATAATTTGTGCCACCTGCCCACCGCAAAATCCGCCTTGACAGCGCCCCATACCTGCACGCACTCTGCGCTTTATACCATCTACCGTATCGCAAGGTACACTGCGGTGCAGCGCATCTAATATCTCACCTTTGCTTATTTCTTCACATCTGCACACAATTACACCGTAATCCGCGTTTTTATGTATCAGCTCATCGCGTTCGTTATCTTGTAAATGCGATACATTAACAATAGGTTTACGAACAGGATTGTAATTATTATTAGGCTCCACTTCTGTGCTTTCGCCCAAAATGTCTACAGCCATCTTTGCCACCTCCAAAGATATGGCAGGAGCGGACGTAAGCCCCGGAGACTGTATACCTGCGGCGTGTACAATATTATGCGTAAATTTGCCTTTGGTAATAACAAAATCTTCCTCGTATGTAGCAGCCCTCACACCTGTAAAATATGTAATGATATCGCCTTCGCTTAATGTGGGTACAGTTTTTTCTTGCTTAACGAACGTTAAATGCACGCTACTACGTTGTGTAGCAAAGTTTTCTTTATATATTGTCTCTACAGCATCAGGCCCCACTAAGGTGTTGCCGTCTACAGTGCTTACCATACCGCCACCTTTAGAATGTGTTGTTTTGGTGGAGCTAGTGCCTATCCCAGAGACAATTGTGTTTATTTTGTACGCGGATTTTTTATCTGTAATGCTATTGGTGCCGCATCTGGGGTGAATAGAAAAAAATCTATCCTCTGCCATACGCGCTATTTCTTCGCTAAACACCCCTGCCGCATTTATCACTACTTTGGGATATATAGTACCTCTATTGGTTATAACACTCGTTATATTACCGTTTTTTGTAGTCATATTCAGTACCGCGGTATCCAAACTGATTTGCGCACCATTATCCGCAGCATTTTCGGCATAAGCTATTGTAAGGCTGTACGGGCATACAATTCCTGCCGTAGGAAAAGACAAAGCACATTTTACATTTTCATTTACATAAGGCTCTAGCGCTTTTATTTCTTTTTCGCTTAAATACTTGCACGGTACACCCATATTATGCCAATATACAGGTGCAATTGCCAAAAAAGGCTTTAAAACAGCTTTGTTAAAGCATAGATATTGACCAGTGCGTTTAAATTCAACACCTAAATCTCTGCAAACCTCATCATACATTTCATTGCCAAGTGCATTGTATTTTTGTTTTACCTGTCCTTTGTGTAAATCCACTCCCGGATGCACCATTCCGTCATTATGGCTAGATGCGTGCAACGCTACATCGTGTTCTTTATCTACAAGCAGCACCTTACATTTATATTTTGTAAGCTCGCGCGCTATTGCACACCCTATTATCCCTGCACCCACCACCAAAACATCAGGAGCTAAGTTATCAAGCGACGTATCTGTAATATTAGGCAAGCGAATGGGATTGTCTTGTTCGTTTGTGCAAATATCATTTACAAGACCGATATAATGGCGCTTGTCTACTGCAATGCGCCCCGCTTCAACTGCCATATCCCACGTATTTACGTGTCCCGATAACACAAGACAGCCTCTATCCTCTTTTACTGTAACATTTGCGCCAAAACGCTTATTTAGTTTGCGCTGTACCTTTATAAGCCTGTTCATCATCAACAGCCCTCCTTGTCGGTCAGCTAACCGACTGTATAGTATTACAATAACACTTTTACCATATTAAGTCAATACCGAGTTTATATAAAATTGTACATCGTGCATAGTTGACTTATTTGTCTTGTTCTTTTATACTGATAAGGATATTACAAATGAATTGAGGGGCAAAAATATGGCAGCTGTACTTAACGCAGACATTAAAAACAAAATATTGGATAGTGCCATAGAGCTTTTGCAAAGCAAAGCCTTTGCCACTATTACTTTAGATAATATAGCTAAAAACGCAAAAATCAGTAAAGGCACTTTGTATTACTATTATGCAAATAAAGACGATATCTTGTTTGATATTGCCGATAAATATCTAAGTGAGCTTGCAAAGTCTCTGCTGGACTGGACAGGTGACAAACATAAAGATACTTCTTTGCCACGCTTATTGGGATATGTATTTAATCGCGGTGTATATAACGAAAGCGGCAATCTCAGGCTATATCTCATTGGTGCTGCCGTAAGCGGACACGAAGCATTGCGCAAAAGATTGACCGAAAAGTACAATTATTTTAAAACCACACTAGCACAAAAGCTTAGCGAACGTACAGACGGCAACGGTGAATATTATGCCTGGCTAATACTATGTGTAATGGACGGTATGCTAATACAAGACAGGCTTAACAACGATGAATTTAACAGCGATGAATTTATACACAGCACTGTAACGATGCTGCAAAATCAATGTGAAAGGAGTGATGAATTATGAACGAGCCTATGTCTGTATTTGGAAATGCAATGACTACCTCTGTAATAAATGCCGCCAAAAAAGTGCGCAATAATATTGTAAGTAAATATGGTGACGACAGTGTATCGGCGCATCATTTTACAGTAGAACGTCACCCTATATTAGAGGAGCTGGGCGGCAGGCTTGTTATTCCAAGTGCTGAAGCGCTTGATTACAATGAGCTTGCAAAGCCATTGATAATAAGTAATATCGGTGATGGCTCTTCAGGGTTACGCGCAGCCCTTGCTATGTGTTCCGCTGCTCGAGCTTTAGGATATACCGCGCTTTGGTTTGACCTTTCCTGTTATCCTGCTTCAGGTGCGTCTAATCGATTGCAGCATATTAAAGAAAAAGATTTTAACGGCAACACTCTCGCTATGCGCTCACGGCTTTTCAGTAATTTTTTTTGGGAAGGCAGCCACATAAAAAACAAGCGCAGTTTAAAGCAAAATCTTAAAGACTTGTACGCAAGTGAACTTTTAGCGCCCTT
>JAVWEG010000003.1:56998-64989 GCA_036641735.1 Oscillospiraceae bacterium | reverse complement strand
TCTATTTTTCTATATTTTGCTATGTTTCCATATTTTACATATACGCCATAATTACCATTAATCACACGTAATGCAGCTTTATCTACTCTTAATCCTTCATATTCTTTAAACGTGACTGTTACTTTGGCATTTTGTAATGCTATTACTTCGCTGTTCATATAATCACAGCCCAATACAATTTTTACTAATTCACCTGTACTATCCTTATTTATCTCAAGAACTTTTGCCGGTAATCGCATATCTGAAACCTCCGAAAAGCTCATATTAACCGTTTGATTAACAACAAATTTTTCCGATTGCTTAATATCGACTGTAAAATAACATTTCCATCGATAATCAGATATTAATTTCCCCACTATATTTTCATCATTCGGTACATTTTCAGCATTGGCAGCATCTTTTATTTCACTTGCAGACATTTCGTTTAGCTGTTCTTGCGTATATGCTTGCTTGCTTCCGCTCTGTGCGCTTACAAAATATCCGGCAGTTGGCGCCGTTACATTAGTCGCTTCTCCTGCGGCAGCGCTCTCTGCGTTCATTTTTATCGTTAATTCATCAATTCTTTGTGTAAAGTCAGATGCCTTGTCAGTTGCAATTTGTAATTTGTTTTCTGCTAGTTGCAAATCCGTCTTTGCTTTGCCAAGTCCCTCATAGTGTCTTGCATCTATTAATTCCATAACATTAAAAGCTTCATTAAGCTTTTGATTGAGTAAAGTCTCAATATTCACACCTATTTTAGAGCTTTGAGCCGTTTTAAGCAATGCAATCTCATCGTACAAACGTTCTTCTCTATGCTTACACTGTGCTTGATTTGCACTGTCAAACACTTGCGCTACTGTAGTACCTGCCGACACTCGCTCTCCGTCTTTTACAATATAGCTTGTAACACCGCCATTAAATTGTATATCTTCCTGTGTCATACATATTATAGAATTTGCTGTTACTGTATCAGGCAAATTGTATTTAATTACTGTTTGTGTGCGAAAAGGCTTCGTAAAAAACACAAAGCAAAGCTGAAACAATATGTAAATTATCGGTAAAAGTAAAACTATAAAAATTATTAAATGATTTAATTTATGCTTTTTTTGTTTATTATCGATTTTCACTTATGCTCCTTCCATATATCCATAATAACTTTTTCACAATCTTGCTTGTCCACATATAAATTATGCATGTCTTTTAAACGTTTAAACCAAGTCATTTGACGTTTAGCGTAATTTCTTGAGGCTTGCTTTAATTTATCCACACATTCATCTAAGCTTTGTTCGCCTTCAAAATACGGGAATATTTCTTTATAACCTATTGCTTGAGCTGCTGTTTTAAATCTGTCTTTATTGTTGTACACTTCTTTTGCTTCTATCAAAAGCCCTTGTTCCAGCATTATATCTACACGAGTGTTAATTTTATTGTATAATAATTCTCTGTCAGAATAGTTTAATACAAATATTATATCGTTATAAGGCTTTTTTTGCGGATGCGATTTTACAAGCTGTTCCGACATTGTATAGCCTGTTTGCATATACAGTTCAATCGCCCGTTGCACTCTATGCGCATTGTTTGGGTGTACCGATGCTGCATATTCAGCATCAATATCGCATAATTTTTTATACATTGCATCGTTTCCGATTTCCAATGCCATATCTGCTATTTTATTACGCAATTTTTCATCCGGCTTTGAACAAACAAAAGATAAACCTTGTGTTACTGCGCTAATATATTGCCCCGTTCCGCCAACAAGAAAAGGTGTTTTTCCACAAGCAATAATATTATTAATAGCTTTATCTGCATATTGCGCATAGTCAGCAGCCGAAAAATTGTATTCGGGTTCCAAAAAATCCATTAAATGATGCTTTATTCCATTCATTTCTTCATTTGTTGGTTTAGCTGTGCCAATATTAAGCCCCTTGTACAGTTGCATTGAATCTGCAGATATTATTTCTCCATTAAGTGACTTTGCTAAACGAACAGACAAAGCCGTTTTACCTGTAGCGGTAGGTCCACAAATTACTAACAGCGATTTTCTATCATTGTCTGCCAAATTGTTTTTCCAGCTCCTTTCGTGTAAGGCGCAAGACTATTGGACGACCGTGAGGACAAAATGGCGGTATTTCACCATCTAATACTTCTTGTGCCAAACGCAAAAGCTCCGTTTCACGAGATTTATCGCCTGCTTTTATTGCTGCTCTGCAAGCTATTGAATGTAGTACCCATTGTGTTTTTTCTGCCATCGTGTTTTTATTTCCTGTAAGCAAGCTATGTGCCAATTCTACTATAAGCGACTCTACACTGTCAGGCACTACATCAGTAGGCACTGCTCGCACTAGTACACTCATTCCGCCAAAATCTTCTATTTCTATTCCGCTTTTAGCTAAAATCGTTTCATTTTGCATTAACGCATTTTTTTCTTCTGCGCTAAGTGTGGCAGTAACGGGTGCAAGAAGCATTTGGCTTGCCACCTCGCCATAGTTTAACATCAATTCTTCATAAATCATTCTTTCGTGTGCTGCGTGCTTGTCTATTAAGCACATCTCATTTCCACGTTCAGTAACAATATATGTACTGAATATTTCTCCTACTACGCGCAACGAAACATCGTTTTTGTCAGCAGAGATAAAATCTGTTTGATTAATTGTTACTTCGGATTTTGTTTCTTTGTATGGGATAATATCTTTATTATCTTGTTTAGGTTCCTCGCTAATATTATATTGTACAGATGCAGACGAACATAAACTATCTTCATTATTGATGCTATCGTTAACTTTAGGTAAAGTAATAATATGAATTTGGGAGAAGTTAGGTGTAATGCTAGTTTGCTTTACAGGTATATCCTCGGGCTGTTCTTCGTTAATTTCAAGTTCCTTATTTGTACCGGAAAGAGACATAATTCCGGATTTTACAGCTTTATATACTATATCAAATACTTCGCTTTCTCTGGCAAAACGCACCTCTGTCTTTGACGGATGAACGTTAACATCTACAAGTTCAGGCGGCATCTGCAACGACATTATGCACCCCGGATATTTCCCTTGCATAAGTGTACCTGCATAAGCTGCTTCTAAAGCCGCCATCATCGTGCGATTTTTTACAAATCGTCCATTTACAAAAAAATATTGCATAGCTCTGCTTGCGCGCGCCGCTCTCGGAGGTGTAACAAGCCCTGATACAGCATAATTTCCTTCTTTATAATCAAGCTCAATAAGTTCACGCGCAAAATCGCGCGTAAGCACTTCATATGCAGCACTGCGCAGCTCTCCGTCTCCGGGAGTATGAAATTGCAATTTCCCTTCACGCATTAGTTTAAAGGATATCTCAGGGTGAGATAATGCTAAATGTCCTACAATATCGGCTACTAAATTGCCTTCGCTAACGTCTTTTTTTAAAAATTTCATTCTTGCGGGGGTATTATAAAATAAATCTTTAACTGTGATAGTAGTGCCAATAGGCCGTGCCGAAGCGCACAGCCCTTCCTCTTCGCCTCCGCTTATGCGATATAAGCACGCGTATTCGTCGCTTTCAGTACGCGTAAGCAGCTCTATATGTGATACGCTTGCTATAGAAGCAAGCGCTTCGCCCCTAAAACCGAGCGTATGTATATCTTCCAAGTCATTTTGCGTCTTTACTTTGCTTGTAGCGTGACGCAAAAATGCCGTTGCCACATATTCGGCATCAATACCGCTGCCATTATCTTGTATAGATATTAATGACACTCCGCCGTGTTCTATGCTTACAGAAATAACTGTTGCTTTAGCATCTATAGCGTTTTCGCATAGCTCCTTTACAACAGAAGCCGGCCTTTCCACTACCTCGCCTGCGGCAATAAGCTCCGCAACGTGTTTATCAAGTACGTTTATTACTGCCATTTTATATCCTGCTTTCAGCTTAAAGATTTCTTTAAATCATATAAATAATTTAACGCTTCAAGTGGGGTTAATGTCTCCAAATCAAGTGCCGTAAGTTTATCAATCAGCTCACTTGGCACCGGAGTTTCCACAAATTTTTCGTACGCATCAAAATCCAATTGTGTTACTTTATTTGCGTTTGGTGCATTTGCTTCAAGTACTTTCAATACTTCTTTTGCTCGTTTTGTAACGCTGTCCGGTAGCCCTGCAAGCTTTGCTACTTCTATACCATAGCTATCGTCAGCAGCACCACGTATTATTCTACGTAAAAACGTAATATCATCGCCGCGTTTTTTTACTGCAATATTATAATTCTTTACGCCATCTATTGCATTTTCAAGATCTGTAAGCTCGTGATAATGAGTAGCAAATAATGTTTTACAGCCAATGCTATTATCCGTATCTGCAATGTGTTCAACAACAGCGCGCGCTATACTCATACCATCAAAGGTAGATGTACCCCTGCCTATTTCATCTAATATAACAAGACTTTTTTTAGTGGCAGCAGACAATATTTCGGCTACTTCCGTCATCTCTACCATAAATGTAGATTGCCCTGCGGCAAGGTCATCCGAAGCTCCCACACGTGTGAAAATAGCATCTACCACTCCCATATTACATTCGCTTGCAGGCACAAATGAACCTATTTGCGCCATTAAAGCAATAAGTGCTGTTTGCCTCATAAATGTGGATTTACCTGCCATATTAGGGCCTGTAATAATCAACATTCTATTGTCTTCACAGTCTAATATTGTGTCGTTTGGCACAAAAAGGCTATCTTTTAGCATTTGCTCAATTACAGGGTGACGTCCATCTTTTATTATTAATTTATCACTTTTATTCACTGTCGGTCGCACATAATTGTTTTTTACCGCTACTTCCGCAAGCGCTGTTAATACATCAAGCATTGCAATATTTGCAGCAGTATGCTGAATACGCGTTAAGCCTGTAGATAATTTTGCTAATACCTCATTGTAAATTTGTTTTTCCAGTTTTGCTATGCTATCTCCTGCATCAAGTATTTTATTTTCAAGCTCTTTAAGTTCTTCTGTAATATATCGCTCTGCATTTGCAAGTGTCTGTTTTCGCACAAAATTCGGCGGTACTTGCTGTGTAAAAGAGCGGCTTATCTCAATATAATATCCAAATACGTGATTAAATCCTATTTTCAGCGTACGTATTCCTGTTTCTTCTTTCAGTCTTGCTTCAAGCTTTGTTAGTACACCTTTTCCCCCGTGTACAATATCATTAAGCTCATCAATTTCTACGTTAAATCCTTTTTTTATCACTCCGCCATCGCTCAAGCTCACAGGTGCATTTTCACTTATGGCACTGTTAATCAGCTCTTTTACATCAGTGAGGCTATCAATATCATTATTAATTTGCAATAATATATTACTGCCAAATACATCGATAAGTGATTTAATTATCGGTAGCTGCGTGCAAGTATCTGCTAATGCCAATAGCTCACGCGGAGATACACTGCCATATATAATTCGTGTCATCAGACGTTCGATATCAAAGACTTGCTTTAGGGCAGCCATTATATCGGCACGCGCTACAGAATTAGTAAATATATCTTGTACACCATCTAATCGTGCATTAATAAGTACATCATCCACTAAAGGCTGTTCTATATAAGTGCGCAAAAGCCGTTTACCCATTGCTGTTTGCGTTTTATCCAGCACCCACAGTAAAGAACCCTTTTTCTCACGACAACGCATAGTTTCAGTAAGCTCCAAATTACGTCTTGTAACATTGGATAGCTGCATATATTGCGTTTGCGAATATTGAATTACGGTTTTTAAACGTTCTACTCCCTTTTTTTGAGTTTTTCCCAAGTACTCAAGTAGCACCGCAAGTGCTGTAAAGCTTAGTGACTTTACAGACAAATTAATCGTATCTTCGTAATTATCCCCAAATTGCTTTTGCATTTCTGCAATGCAAATATTTTCATCATAGCTCTCGTTTGCAAGCAGCTCTACGCTGCAAGTGAGCTGCTGCTTTATATATAAAGTTACATCTTTATAATCCAGCAAAGCTTCATTAAACAATACCTCACGCGGCTCAAAACGACTTAATTGTGAAATAATCGCATCGGCTAAATTATCCGATTTAATGTTTGTGATATGTGCATTACCTGTAGAAATATCAGCAAAGCATACGCCTGCTTCTTTATTTTTAATATATACGCTTGCCAAATAATTATTTTTATCATCTTCCAGCATAGAGCTTTCTATAAGAGTGCCCGGAGTAATTACGCGAATAATATCGCGCTTCACAAGACCTTTAGCTTGTGCAGGATCTTCCATTTGCTCACAAATGGCCACCTTATATCCCTTGTCTATAAGCCTTGCAATATATCCCTCGCAAGAATGATATGGTATTCCACACATAGGCGCACGCTCTGTTTGCCCGCAATCGCGCCCGGTAAGTGTAAGCTCAAGCTCTCTGGATGCCAATATTGCGTCATCATAAAACATCTCATAAAAATCTCCCAGACGAAAAAATAATATTTCGTCCGGGTGATTTTTTTTAATATCAAAATATTGCTTCATCATTGGGGAAAGCTCTGCCATCGCCTACACCGTCCAAAAAATAATCTTTAATGACAACCCGAACACGACGAACAACTGCCTGTGCAGCTTTCTGACGGTGCTTCTACAGTCATTGGATCTCCGCCGTTTGCGGCTGTGCTTAAAATCGCATTAACATAATTCATAACAGCTTCTAATTCTGTTTTACATTCGTTGTATATCGCCATACTTTCGTTTTGCATTATATTGTTATACAAATCATTAACTTTAGCATTTAAAGTAGAAACACGCTCTGTATCTTTATCATCACCCTTAGATATCTCTGTGTTAAGATCCATACGCGCTAAATTAAAATCGCCTATCATTTGCTGTAAGCTCTCGTCATTATCGTTTTTTTGTCTTGCGGCATCGAGTGCTACGTATGCTTCCTCTTTTTGTAATTGCACTGCTGCCTCTTTAAATAATGTTACTGCATCTTTAGCCATTGTATTTGCTCCTTTATATTTTTAATTAATTAATTCGCCTTTTAATATTGAACCTTTGCTACCTATGATTTTTACATTGGCAAAGCTGCCAACAGGTATATCTGCTACAAGCTCTACCATCATATTATTGTCGAGCCTAGCCGCAACACTACCATCCTCACGTCCTTCGCTCTCTACAAGTACGCGCACTTTGCTGCCCTTCATAGCTTGGCACAGCTTGTCTTCAATAATTTCTTGTGCTTGTAAAACACGTGCAATACGATTAGATTTTTCCTTATATGGAGTTGGATCCGGCATTTCTGCCGCCGTAGTGCCTGTGCGCTTGGAATAAATAAATGTAAAGAGCTGGGCATATTCTGCTTCTTGTACCAGCTTCATCGTCTGCTCAAAATCATCATCGCTCTCACCTGGAAATCCTATAATAATATCGCTTGAAAACGTCATATCTTTGATTGTTTTTTTGGCATAATTTATCAAATTAAGATAATCTTCTACGTTGTATCGTCTGTTCATCTGCACTAAAATGGCATCAGAACCCGACTGTACAGGTAAATGTAAATGATGACAAATATGTTTGCTTTGAGCGATTGTATCTATTAAACGGCGATTTGCATCTTTGGGGTGACTGGTAAGAAATCGGATACGAAAATCTCCGTCTATTTCATCAAGTAATTTTAACAAATCGGAAAAATCTATCTTTTCGTCTAAATTTTTACCGTATGAATTAACATTTTGCCCCAAAAGCGTAATGTCTTTATATCCGTCTGCAACAAGACCTTTAAACTCCGCTATAATGTCCTCACTTTTGCGGCTGCGCTCGCGCCCACGTACATATGGTACTATACAATAAGAACAAAAATTGTCACATCCATACATTATCGGAAGCCACGCTCTAAAATTCGAATCACGTTTAATAGGAATTTCTTCTACTATTTCTTCACGTTCGCCTTGTATTTGTACAAACCTTTTACGCGTAGACAGCTTTTCGCACACGAGTGTCGGCAATAAATCTATGCTGTTTACACCAAATACCATATCTACAAACGGATACGATTTACGCAGCTTATCCA
>JAVWEG010000003.1:56349-56988 GCA_036641735.1 Oscillospiraceae bacterium | reverse complement strand
ACTACAGGTTTTTGCTGCACCATACATCCGCAAATTGCTATAAGCACACTTGGCTTTTTAGCTTTAATTGTTTTTAATGCACCAATATTGCCGAACACACGTTGTTCTGCGTGTTCACGCACAGCACAAGTATTAAATACAATAAGGTCGGCATCTTCCGCTTTATTGCACATTTTATAGCCTAAATCTGTAAGGACTCCTTTGATTTTTTCACCGTCATTAGCATTTTGCTGGCAGCCAAAGGAGTGCATATACAAAAGTGGCGGCGACGCAAAATGCTTGGCAATGCAAGCAGCTGCCTCTTCATTTCTTGTAAACTTAATAATATCCATTTCCACCTCTGCATTTCTGTTTTTACCCGTATTTAATTATTATACACCATTTAGTGTCCATTTAGCAAGGGTTTAAGATAAGCACCTGTATAAGACTTGTCACATTCAGCCACTTGCTCAGGTGTACCTGTTACTATAATTTCCCCACCTGCATTGCCACCTTCAGGGCCTAAATCTATAATATAATCGGCGCGCTTAATAATATCTAAATTATGCTCTATTACTACTACCGTGTTTCCTGTATCCACTAGCTTTTCCAATACTTTTACCAGTTTATGCACATCTGCCACGTGTAATCCCGTAGTAG
>JAVWEG010000003.1:51890-56339 GCA_036641735.1 Oscillospiraceae bacterium | reverse complement strand
AAAATATATACAGTTTGTCCTGTCTCACGCTTGGCAAGCTCTAAGGCAAGCTTCACTCGCTGTGCTTCGCCTCCCGACAAAGTAGTAGCACTTTGTCCCATTTTAATATATCCAAGCCCTACATCTACTATTGTTTTTAATTTGCGATATATGCGCGGAATGTTTTCAAAAAATAATGCAGCTTGCTCTACTGTCATTTCAAGTACATCATAAATACTCTTATCCTTGTATTTTACTTCCAATGTTTCTCTATTATATCTAGCGCCCTTACATACTTCACAAGGCACATATATATCAGGTAAAAAGTGCATTTCTATTTTTATTATTCCATCACCCTCACACGCTTCACATCGTCCTCCTTTTACGTTAAAGCTAAAGCGTCCCGGACCATATCCACGAATTTTAGCATCTTGCGTTTGAGAAAACAATGTACGTATATCTGTAAATACGCCCGTATAAGTGGCTGGGTTAGAGCGAGGTGTGCGACCTATTGGAGATTGGTCTATCCCGATAACCTTATCTACATATTCAAGTCCCAGCATATCTTCGTGCGCACCCGCTTTGCCCCTAGCGCCATTCAAATCGTGTGCCAAGCGTTTATATAGTATCTCATTTATCAACGACGATTTTCCGGAACCCGAAATGCCCGTTACGCAAGTCATCACTCCAAGCGGTATTTTTACATTCACATTTTTAAGATTGTTTTGTGTGGCATTTAATATTTCTATATATTTTCCGTTTCCTGTACGACGGCTTTTAGGCACGGATATTTTCTTTTTGCCGGATAAATATTGTCCTGTAATACTACGTGGAGCTGCGCAAATATCATCTATACTGCCTGCTGCTACTACTTCGCCTCCGTGTATTCCTGCACCTGGCCCGATATCTACTATATAGTCTGCCGCTCGCATTGTCTCTTCATCGTGTTCTACCACTATCAGTGTATTTCCGAGGTCTCGTAAGCGTTCAAGCGTTTTTATCAATTTTGCATTGTCACGCTGATGCAAGCCTATGCTCGGTTCATCTAATACATATAATACGCCTGTAAGCGCCGAGCCTATCTGCGTAGCTAAGCGTATACGCTGACTTTCCCCTCCAGATAATGTGGCGGCATTGCGTGATAGCGTAAGATATTCAAGCCCCACGCTTTGTAAAAAGCCAAGACGTTCTTTAATCTCTTTTAATATACCGTCTGCAATTAAATGCTCGCGCTGTGTAAGCTTAACATTATTAACGAAATCAAGCTCCTCACGCACACTCAATAATGTAAGCTCGCTTATATTAAGCCCACCAACAGTTACCGCAAGACTGGTAGGTTTCAGCCTATGACCGTGACAATCAGGACATTCAATACCCGTCATAACAGTCTGTATTTCTTCTTTCATCCATTCGGAATTGGTTTCGCGAAATCTTCTTTCAAGGTTAGGTACTATACCTTCAAAATCAGTAATGTACTTGCCTTGCCCTGATTCCGTCTCGCGCGTCATCTCCATTTTAGCACCACCTGTACCGTAGAGAATAGCGTTAACTCCTTCTTCACAAATATCCTTAATCTTAGTGTCAAGGGTAAATCCGTATTTTTTACACAAGCCCTTATAATACATTTCGCTCACAGAACCATCAGCATAATACCAACCGCTTGCTTTTATTGCGCTCTCGCGTATAGATAGATTTTTGTTTGGCAATATCAGTGCAGGATCTACACGCATAAATGTACCAAGCCCAGTACAAGTAGGACACGCACCAAATGGATTATTAAACGAAAACATTCTTGGAGCAAGCTCCTCTATGCCCACACCGTGTTCAGGACAAGCATAGCTTTGGCTAAATTGCAATTCATCGCCTTCTACAACATCTATGGTAACTAATGCACCTGTAAGCGCAAGCGCCGTCTCCAAAGAATCCGCTAAGCGTGAACGCACATCATCTGATATTATTAGCCTATCCACAACAATATCAACACTGTGCTTTTTGTTTTTTTCAAGACTTATTTCTTCGCTTAAATCATATACATTTCCGTCAATACGCACTCGAGCAAAGCCTGCTCTGCGTGCTGCATCAAGCTCTTTTTGCTGTGTACCCTTGCGCCCACGCACCACAGGCGCAAGCACCTGAAAACGCGTATCAATAGGTAACCGCAATATTTCATCTACCATTTGGTCTACAGTTTGCTGGCTGATTTCTCTGCCGCATATTGGACAATGCGGTATGCCGATACGTGCATACATTAAACGCAGATAATCGTATATTTCAGTTACCGTACCTACAGTAGAACGCGGATTACGCGAAGTAGTTTTTTGGTCTATAGATATTGCAGGTGACAATCCTTGTATTTCATCAACATCGGGCTTTTCCATCTGCCCTAAAAATTGACGTGCATAGCTCGATAAGCTCTCTACATATCTACGCTGCCCATCAGCATAAATAGTATCAAACGCAAGAGATGACTTGCCCGAACCCGATAAGCCTGTCATCACTATAAATTTATCTCGCGGTAAAGTGATGTCTATATTTTTTAAATTATGTTCACGCGCGCCCTTAATAATTATTTTATCTATTCCCAAATTCTTATCCCTTTCGCAATTTTTCTATTCTGTCACGCAAAAATGCCGCGTGTTCAAACTCCAATATTTTGGCAGCTTCTCTCATTTCTTTAGATAACCGCGTAATTAATTGTTCGCGCTCCATACGGCTCATACGTTTTATATTTTTTTCGGCATCATCTTTATGCGATATACCTATGCTTACATCTGCAATTTCTTTTACAATGGTGGTAGGTGTAATGCCATTTTCTTCATTATATTTTGTCTGAATAGCTCTGCGCCTATCAGTTTCCATAATAGCTCGCTCCATAGACGGAGTAACACTGTCGGCATACATTATTACAATACCGTCTGAATTTCGCGCAGCTCTGCCAATAGTTTGTACTAAGCTCGTTTCACTTCGCAAAAATCCCTCTTTATCCGCATCTAATATAGCTACTAATGACACTTCCGGAATATCCAATCCCTCACGCAATAAATTAATACCTACAAGTACATCTATTGCACCTTTACGTAAATCACGTATTAGCTCTATACGCTCAAAGGTCTCCACCTCGTGGTGCATATATTTCACCTTTACACCGTGGTCACTAAGATAATCGGTAAGGTCCTCTGCCATTTTTTTTGTGAGTGTAGTTACAAGTACTCTTTCTTTACGTGCTGTTCGGGTATTTATTTCTCCCAATAAGTCCTCTACTTGTCCATCAGCCGGCTTTACAATTACTCTTGGATCTAATAATCCTGTAGGACGTATCACTTGCTCCACTATCTGAGCGGAATGTTCTCGCTCGTAAACATTTGGTGTAGCTGAAACAAACACCATTTGATTTAGCTTCGTTTCAAATTCATCAAATTGCAATGGTCTATTATCAAATGCCGATGGCAGCCTAAATCCGTAATTAACAAGGCTTTCTTTACGCGCTCTATCTCCGCCGTACATTGCCCTTAGCTGCGGCAACATTACGTGGCTCTCATCTATAAACATTATGAAATCTTCTGGAAAATAATCGAGTAATGTAGTAGGCATAGAGCCTTTTTTTCTGCCTGACAATACAGCTGAATAATTTTCTATTCCTTTGCACATTCCTACTTCGGTAAGCATTTCAATATCATACATCGTACGCTGAGCAATTCGCTGCGCTTCCAATAATTTTCCTTCATCTGTAAAGGCTTTCACCTGTGCATCTAGCTCTGTACGTATATTGTTTATCGCCGGCTCCATTTTTTCTTTAGTTACGATATAATGGCTTGCCGGAAATATGGCTACGTGGCTTACAATATTGCGCCTCTCTCCCGTAAGTGCATTTACCTCGCTTATACGATCCACTTCGTTTCCGAAAAATTCCACTCGAATTACCGTGTCGCTCATATATGCAAGATGTATCTCTACTATATCGCCTTTAATTCTAAATTTATTTCTCACAAATCCTATATCATTGCGCTCGTATTGCAAATCCACAAGTCTCCGTGCTAAATCGTCACGACTAAGTGACATACCCTGCCGAATACTAATTACCATACTGCGATAATCTATAGGATCGCCAAGTGAATATATGCAAGATACACTTGCCACTATTATTACATCTCTGCGCTCTGATAATGCGGCTGTAGCGGAATGACGTAATCTGTCAATTTCGTCATTTATTGCAGAATCTTTTTCGATATATGTGTCTGTAGATGGTATATATGCCTCAGGCTGATAATAATCGTAATAAGATACAAAATACTCTACAGCATTTTCAGGAAAAAATTCCTTAAATTCTGTACATAGCTGTGCGGCAAGAGTTTTATTATGTGCAAGCACTAAAGTAGGGCGGTTTACATTAGCTATTACATTTGCCATTGTAAACGTTTTTCCGCTTCCTGTCACACCAAGTAAAGTTTGTGCTTTATCGCCTGCCTCAAT
>JAVWEG010000003.1:43438-51880 GCA_036641735.1 Oscillospiraceae bacterium | reverse complement strand
GTGCTATAGCTGTAGGCTGATCGCCTGTTGGTTTATACTGAGATATAAGCTTAAACTTGTCCATTAATTACTCCGTATCTATAATGTCCTGTAAACGTAATGTAGCTGCAAATGATATATAATCGTCCTCACAAAATATAAGGTGGTCAAGCAGCAAAACATTTATATACTTTAAAGCACTTTTAAGCTTTGCCGTCATATTAACATCTTGCGCAGATGGCAGAGCAATACCGTTTGGGTGATTATGTGCAATTATTACTCCCGTAGCTTTAGTATGCACAGCTTCTGTTACTATTTTTTGCACAGATATTGATGTGGCATTCGCAGTGCCACTGGAAATTTGGGTGCAGCGTATGATTTGGCGCTTTTCATCAAGCGTTACCATAAATAATGCTTCTTCTGTTTTACCGAAAAATTTCGGCTTAAAATATTCGCCGCATACAGTTACACTATCTAATACTTTAGTATCCATTAATTTGCTTTCCAAATAATATGCGCACATCTCCGGTATAAATTTCAATACAACAGCCGTAGTATGGCTAACCCCATCTATTTTTTCCAGCTCTTCTATAGGTGCATCTAAAGTTTTTGCCACTGTACCAAAATGTGCTATAAGAGTATGTGCAAGTGAATTTGTGTCTGACCGCGCTCTAGCTAAAAACAGGAGAAATTCCATAGCATTGTGTTCTTCAAATCCGGATAAACCTTCTTTTAAAAAACGATTATACACACGCTGCCTATGATTATCGTGTTCGCCCATTATATTTCTCCTTTACTATTAATCTATTCTATTATATACTAAATAAATAGTATTTTAAAGAGAGAGTTCAGGTAAAACAATGAAAAGTTTTATAATGGGTAAAAACGAAGAAAATGTTCGGTTATCACGTTTTGTAGTAAGCGTTACAAATAATTTACCAACATCATTATTATATAAAAGTTTTCGTAACAAACGAATAAAGGTTAATGGCAAAGCAGGCAGCGCAGATCAGCGTTTGAATATCAATGACACTGTGGAGCTTTATATAAATGACGAGTTTTTCGCAGAGAAAAAAGCTCCTGTAAAATCAAAACAGCCAAAACTTAAAATTATTTACGAGGATGAAAACATAGCTGCCATTTATAAACCTGCGCATTTATTATGTCACTCAGACCGCACAGGAGATGCAAGCGTAGTAGATGCTTTTATAGAATATCTTACCGAAAAAGGCGAATATTGTTCTGTAAATGAAAACAGCTTTACACCTTCTATTTGCAACAGACTTGATAGAGGAACCGAGGGTTTAATACTTGCCGCCAAAAACTATGCGGCACTGCGTGATATGAACGAAATTATTCGCACAGATTTGCTGCTTAAAACTTATTATTGTATAACAAGCGGTATTCCTAAAAAGGGACGTTTTAAAGCATATTTAAAACATTTTGAAAAAGATAACAAGGTAGTAATAAAGCCATTTGCACAAAATGGATATAAAGAGATTATTACCGATATTGATGTAATAAATGCAAAATCACCTCTTGCCCTTTGTAAAATAGGGCTTATTACCGGACGCACACATCAAATACGTGCGCATTTGGCATTTCTTGGCACTCCTGTACTTGGAGATATTAAATATGGCAGTATAAAAATGAATGAACGCTATAAGATGAAAGCTCAATGCTTATGTGCTGTCAGCGTAGAATTTAAAAACATACCATCTGAAAACGTTTTGCATTATTTGCAAAACAAAAAAATCGAGCTCATAGAGCCCGAAATTTTAAAAGTATTTAATAATTTATAAAAACAATTCTTTGTTTTCTGTAAGAAGCTTTGTACGTAAAATTCTTGCACTTTCAGCCTGTGCGCCACCTATTGTATGCAAAAACTCTAACAATAATTCCGGATTAATATTAAGCAAATTTCCTGTAGGCAACAATAAATTAAGCTTATCGTCCTCTATATTCAGCTTTTCAACATACTGCTTCAAATCAACCGTTTTTACACCTTTTTTGGTCTTTTTTTCAACATTTGCGATATCCAGCTCATTGTAAGCGGATATCGCTTTTTTTTGTAATTCAATATTTTTTTCATTCCAAGAAATTACATATTGCGCAAATGCAATTTTATCAGCAGACATATTTGCAGGCTCTACACGCTGCACGCAAATGCCTCTTGGTAATGCAGCCGCAAGTGCTGTTTTAGCGGTGTCCCAATCGAGCGTTTCTGCCTCTGTTTTAAAATCCATAGACTCTACTAGGCTCTCTTGCCCAAGTGCCAAAGGTGCTGAAAACGTCATATATACGTGTGGATTAAATCCTTGAGAATACCACACAGGAAGCTTTGAACGTTTTAGCGCACGTCCCATAACTCGCTGCAAATCCAATAAAGAAATATACGCAGCCTCGTCCACTTTAGTAAACCATACTCTAACTGTAATCAAAGCAAGCACCTCCCAAAAGCTTATTTGCGCCGCACGCACCGCAAGCCTTATTGCAAGGCTTTGTTACTTGTTCGCTAACAGCTTTATTATATTCGGCTTTTAAATATTCGTGGCTTACACCGTAGTCGAGATGGCTCCACGGTGTAATTTCGTCAAGCCCTATATTTCTATTGGCATAAAAAGCAGCATCTATTTTTAAATCTTTAAATACTTGCATCCAAACATCAAATTTGAATTGTTCGCTCCAAGAATCAAAATAGCATCCGCGCTCAAAAGCTTCTACTAATACTTTAGATAATCGCCTGTCGCCTTTAGCAAATACAGCCTCTAAAAAGCTTGTTGACGAATCGTGATAGCTGACGTTTATTTTTTTGCTCTTTACGCATTTTAATAAATGTAATTGCTTTGCGTGCAGCTCCTCACGAGTGTTTTGTCCAACAAATTGAAACGGTGTCATTGGCTTTGGTACAAAGCAAGCAACGCTTATAGACACCTGTACGCCTTTACCTCGTGGCTTATCGGGATTGGAATAAAATAAATCGACCACTCGTTGAGCTGTGTCTGCAATGCCCTCTATATCCTGCATAGTTTCCGTAGGCAAGCCTAGCATAAAGTACAGCTTTACAGAAGTATAACCCGATGCAAATGCAAGTGAACAAGTGCGCATTATTTCCTCGTCGCTTACATTTTTATTGATAACATCACGCAAACGCTGTGTGCCTGCCTCAGGCGCAAATGTAAGCCCGCTCTTGCGTACTGTAGACGTTTTATTAATAAGGCTTTGCGAAAAATTATCTACGCGTAGGCTTGGCAGCGAAATATTTATATGTTCATTTTTCGTCCAAGCAAGCATTTTATCCAGTAAAGGCTCAAGCTCACTGTGGTCACTTGTGGAAAGTGATGTAAGTGATATTTCTTCATATCCGGTATTGTCACACAAAGCTTTTCCTGCCTCACTAAGCATTTCAGCATTGCGCTCACGCATAGGACGATATATAAAACCGGCTTGGCAAAATCTACAGCCACGTACACATCCGCGCAATACCTCTACTGATGCTCTATCGTGTACAGCGCCTATCATTGGTACAATAAAATGCTTAGGAAGCGGCTCTTTATTCATATCTGTAATAATGGCTTTTGTGATAATACTAGGAGCATCGTCTGTAGGCGTAATGCTTTTGATACAGCCATTATCAAGATATTCCACCTCATAAAGCGACGGAATATATACCCCTTTTATGGAATACAGGCTTTTTAATATCTCTTTTTTTGATAACCCTGCCTTTTTACCTTCGATTATTTTATCACATAGCTCGGGCAATTGTTCTTCGCCCTCGCCTAACATCATTGCATCAAAAAAATCGGCTAATGGCTCTGCGTTACATACGCACGGGCCTCCTGCCACAATAATAGGCTCGTCCTCACCGCGCTCACTAGCATAAAAAGGTATATCTGCAAGACGAAGCATAGCAAGGATATTAGTGTACGAAAGCTCGTATTGTAAAGTAAACCCTACAACATCAAACTCTTTAAGCGGAGTTTTACTTTCAAGTGCATATAGTGGAATATTTTTTTCTTCCATCTGCTCTTTCATATCCAGCCACGGCATAAAACAGCGCTCACACCAAATATTATCTTTATTATTTAATATCTCATATAATATTTTCATTCCGAGGAATGACATACCCACTTCGTATGTGTCCGGAAAACAAAACGCAAAACGTAAATCTATGTCTTGATCCTGTTTATAAACGCAGCCAAGCTCTCCTCCTGTGTATCTCGCAGGCTTCTGCACCTTTGCAAGCGCCTCTTTGAGTATATTATCCATTTATTTGGTTCCTTTCATTTATATCTGTGTATATTCTACATTATTTATCAGATAAATGCAATTACCTATTATATTCACATAAAATTAGATAAATCGGTGCTAAAATAAGCGCTATCAGCGCATTTCCTGTAGGCATTGTAAAAAGCAATACACATATGCACACTATAACAAATAGTATGAGTAGTATATTTTGCACCGTGTACAGCTTATGTACTTTACACGGTGGCACTAGGCACAATATAATGCGCGCACCATCAAGTACACCAAACGGGAGTAAATTATAAATACCGATACACAAATTTGCTCCCATAAAAAAATACAGTAAATATGCTGCTTTAATATATGCCAAAGCTGCAAAAAAAAGCGCTGTGAATATATTGGCAAGCGGGCCGCATATAAGAACGATAAGTTCGTTTTTAGTGGATAATTTACAAGTGCTTCCAAGTGAAAATCCGCCTATTGATACGGCGATAGGCGGAATAGAATGTGTGCAAATATAATAAGCGGCAATATGTCCAAGCTCGTGTATACAAGATGCTAAAAGTACCATTCTTAATATTCCTACTGGATCAAATAAAAGCCCTGCGCATAAGCAGCAAAGTGTAATCACATAATTTATATTCATAATTCATCGAATATCAGTGCATACGACGGATTTACGCACAGTCCATCAATTTGCAGCTCAAAATGAAGATGCGCACCCGTAGATAGTCCTGTAGTGCCTACAAATGCAATACGCTGACCACTTTTTATGCTCTCGCCCTCACGCACTATAATAAATTGCAAATGCTGATATAATGTAACCAGCCGTGGTGAGTGACGTAAAATAATGTAATTTCCACGAACAGATGAATATCCACATTCCTCTACTTTACCATAAAAAGCCGAGTATACATCGCTGCCGCTAGATGCAGCAATATCTATACCTGTATGAAAATCTTTTTTATGTAAAATTGGATTTGTACGCGTTCCGAAATATGATGATACCGTACCATTGCAAGGGCAAAATATTTTATTTGTTAGCTTATAAGGTGACAACGATACATTCTGCGGCATCGCATTGCCATTTACAGCTTGGTATCCGCCTAAAGCATTTTCACTTTCCAGTTGAGATAAAATGTCTTTTGTTGCCTTACGCACGCTATCTACTGTACCATTTACAAACCGCAAAAGCTCTCCTTGTCCCGATAAATCTATCCCGTCACACATTAATGCGCTATATTCTGTACGTAAATTCATAAATAATTCTGTGCTTAGTAATCTTATTAATAATACTATAATTAAAATTCCTATGCAAATAAATAGCTGTATTAAAACTAAGCTTTCACCTTTGTATTCCTGTACCGCTTGAATATTAGGCTCGTCTTTTTTATAGTCACCTTGTTCGTATTTTTCAGTTTCATTTTCCCACATAAAACATCACCGTCC
Organism: Oscillospiraceae bacterium; assembly: GCA_036641735.1. GTDB lineage: Bacteria > Bacillota > Clostridia > Oscillospirales > Ruminococcaceae > JAGPHI01. Next base: position 46,204 of record JAVWEG010000003.1, on the reverse strand, counting down.
TATTACTATTTTATTAGTAATAAAACGGTGATTAGAACACAATTATAAAATATTACATTTTTTCTATGGCTTTTTCTACCATTTCACGTAATATAGCCGGATTGCCTTGTCCTTTACTTGCCTTCATACATTGTCCTACCAAAAATCCGGCAACATTTGTTTTGCCGTTTTTATAGTCTTGCACAGCTTTTTCGTTGGCGGATAATATTTCATCCACTATTTTATTCAATGCGCTTGTATCGCTTATTTGAGCCAAACCTTTTTCTTCCACTATTTGTTTTGGTGATTTATTCTCATCTAATATTATTTCCACTACTGTTTTAGCGGCAGTATTTGAAATAGTGCCATTTTCTATAAGCTCTATCATTGATACCAAGTTTTCTTTTGTCAGCTTTGTATCGCCTATCTCCACGCGGCGCTCATTTAATGTTTTGGCAATATCTCCGCTTATCCAGTTAGCTATAGCACGAGCATCACAGCGCTTCAAGTCTGCACACGCATCAAAAAAATCTGCTCTTGGCTTATTTAATGATAATAACATAGCATCGTCACGCGGTAATAAATAATCTTTAATATATCTTTGTGCTTTTGCTACAGGAAGCTCCGGAATGGAATTTTTTAATTGTGCAATATGCTCTTCGCTCACTTCAAATGTAAGCAAATCAGGCTCCGGAAAATATCTATAATCCTGCGCATCTTCTTTAGAGCGCATTAATACACTATGCCCTTTCATATCGTCCCAGCGGCGCGTTTCTTGGTCTATCACTCCGCCGTTTTCGATTATCTCTATCTGTCTTTGCGATTCATAAATAATAGAGCGATATACAGCGCCGAAGCTATTAACGTTTTTCATCTCGGTACGTGTGCCATATTCTTTTTGCCCTATTGGACGTACAGAAACGTTTACATCAGCACGTACACTGCCTTCTTGCATTTTGGCATCGGAAATACCAAGATATAATAAAATAGTGGTAATAGCCTCCAAATATGCTTTGGCTTCATCAGCACTGCGCATATCAGGCTCCGACACCATCTCTATAAGCGGCACTCCACAACGGTTATAATCGGCTAAAGTGCCATCAAACGCATCGTCGTGTATAAGCTTACCTGCATCTTCTTCGATATGAATACGTGTAATGCCAATTCGCTTTACATCGTCACCAATCATTACATCAAGATATCCGTGTTCGCACAAAGGTATATCAAACTGGCTTATCTGATACGCTTTAGGTAAATCGGGATAAAAATAATTTTTACGGTCAGTTTTAGTTGTTCTATTAATAGAACAATTTAATGCGTGGCCCATTTTAATGGCATAATCCACCACTTGTTTATTAAGAGTAGGCAATGTACCGGGCATACCCATACATACAGGGCAGCAAAGTGTATTTACCTCTGCACCAAACGCATTTTTGCAGCCGCAAAAAATTTTGGTTTCAGTACACAGTTCAGCGTGTACCTCTAAGCCGATTACTATTTCATATTTGTCATTCATATTATTTACAGCTCCTTTACGGCAAAGCCGCCGCATAATGTCTCATAGCAATCTGCCACAGTAAGTATACGGCTCTCGCTAAATTTAGGCCCTATCAGCTGCATACCTATTGGCAATGCACCCTCTCCCATACCGCACGGCACGCTCACAGCAGGCAAACCTACAATATTTACTGTAACAGTGCAAATATCTGCCGCATACATAGCAAGAGGATCGCTAACCTTTTCGCCTATTTTAAATGCTGTATAAGGAGTAGTAGGAGTAAGCAAAACATCGCATTTTGTAAACGCATCTGTAAATTCTGCCGATATCTGTCTTTGCAGCATCTTGGCACGCTTATAATATGCATCAAAATATCCGCTTGAAAGCACATAAGTGCCAAGCATAATGCGGCGCTTTACTTCTTTGCCAAATCCCTCGCTGCGAGTTGCTAAATACATATCATTCAGGCTTCCTGTGCGCCCTACCGATAAGCCGTATTTTACACCGTCATATCTTGCCAAATTACTGGAAGCCTCGGCGGAAGATATAATATAATACGCAGATAAAGCATAATTCGTTGACGGTAAAGAAATATCCACTAGCTCAGCACCTTGCTGTGTAAGCAAGCGCGCTGCGTTCATTACGCTTTGCTTCACTTCATCGCTTATGCCATCTTGAAAATATTCTTTTGGTAATCCTATTTTAAGTCCTTTAATATTTTGCTTTATTCCATCATAAGTAAACGCTTTACTTGTAGCATCGTGAGCCTTATCTTGTGCCGCTATCTCATTAAATAAAAGCGATGCGTCCTTAGTGGTACGTGCAAACACACCTATTTGGTCTAGTGAAGATGCAAATGCCACTAGTCCATAGCGCGAAACAGCACCATAAGTAGGCTTTAGCCCCACTATGCCGCACAATGCAGCAGGGCAGCGTACCGAACCGCCTGTATCAGAGCCAAGCGAAAGCGGTACTTCGCACGCAGCCACAGCCGCCGCAGAGCCGCCTGAGGAGCCGCCCGGTACACGAGATAAATCCCACGGATTGCGTGTAGCTCCAAAATAAGAGTTTTCACAAGAGCTTCCCATAGCAAACTCGTCCATATTTACTTTGCCTGTAAATAAAACATCTTGTGCCTGTAGTTTTTCAATTACAGTTGCATTATATGGTGGCACAAAGTTTTCAAGCATTTTGCTGGCACAGGTAGTTTTTGTATTTTTTGTACAAATGTTATCTTTAATTGCAATGGGAATACCCGCAAGTGATGATAATTTTTCACCACTAGCTAT
>JAVWEG010000003.1:0-43428 GCA_036641735.1 Oscillospiraceae bacterium | reverse complement strand
GTTGTTTGCTATTTTTTTATCGGTAACGGCGGCAGCCTCCAATGCTTTTTCTTCTGTGATATTAAGATACGCTTTTACGTCTTTATCTATAGTCTTAATACGGCTAATTGCATCAGATGCAATCTCCGTAGCGCTCACTTCTTTAGTGCGCAGCATAGCGGCAAGCTCAGTTGCCGTCTTTTTGTATAGCTCTATACTCATTATATTTATTCCTCCACCGTTCTTGGCACTACTATACAGCCTGCCACAGCTTTTGGTACATTACTAAGCATTTCGTCTCTCGGACTTGATGGCACAATAATATCTTCACGCAATTCCATCATATCTGAAATATCAAGTAAAGTATCTGTGCTTTGCAGCTCCGGCAAATGCTCACACATACCCACTATATTTTCCATCTCTTTTGCAAAGCTATCTATTTCATTATCGGGAATAGTAAGCATTGCCAGCTTTGCAATATGTTTTACATCTATATTCATAATATCCTCCTATTATTTTATCAAATTTAAAAATGCAGCTTCATCTAATATCTCAATACCAAGCTCGTTTGCTTTGGTAAGCTTAGAGCCTGCTGCTTCACCTGCCAAAACATATGAAGTCTTTTTTGAAACAGAGTTTGCCGATTTACCGCCATTTTTTACTATTAGCTCCTGTGCATCATTACGCGATAAAGTAGGCAATGTGCCTGTAACAACAATTGTTTTACCTGCAAGCTTATCCGTTTTAATTTCACCCGTATACTGCATATTTACATTTGCTTTTTTTAATCGGTTTATTAAATCCGCAGTTCCGCTTTTACAGAAAAAGTCAAGCACGCTGTCTGCCATTACTTCGCCAAAGCCATCTATACCGTCAAGCTCTGCACGGTCGGCATTCGCTATTGCATCAATATTACGAAATTTCTCCGCTAACAAAGTGGCTGCTTTACTGCCAATATTGCGTATACCAAGCCCAAAAACAAGCTTGTCGAGATTATTATTTTTAGACGCTTCTATAGCCGCAATTAAGTTGTCGGCAGATTTTTCTTTAAATTTATCTAAATCCAACAATGAACCTTTTTCAAGATAATAAATATCTGCGACATTTTCCATAAGATGTCGCTCAATAAGCTGCTGTGCTATTGCAGGGCCAAATCCATCTATATTCATTGCATTTCTTGAAGCAAAATGCAATATATTACGCAGACTTTGGGCAGGACATTCAGGGTTTACGCATCTGAGCGCAGCTTCATCTTTTTCGTGAGACACCTGTGCGCCGCACGAAGGGCATATGCGAGGCATAATAAATTTTTCGTTTTCGCAATGCTCTGTTACCGCTATTACCTCGGGAATAATGTCCCCTGCCTTGCGCACACGAATAATATCACCAATGCTTAACTTTAAATCATTAATATATGCTTCATTATGCAAAATAGCTCTTGATACCGTAGTACCTGCAAGCGTTATCGGCTCAAATATCGCCGTGGGCGTTAGCACTCCTGTGCGCCCCACTGTAACATCTATATCTAACAGCTTAGTATCCTTTTCTTCCGGAGGATACTTAAACGCTATTGCCCAACGCGGAAATTTATTTGTACTTCCAAGCGCTTGTCTTTGTGTAAAGTTGTCCACCTTTACAACTGCGCCGTCAATATCAAATTCCAAACCTCCGCGTCTTTCTCCTATTGCCTCTATTTCTTTTATTGCATCTTCAATATTATTCACGGTTTTATATTGCGGAGAAATTATAAATCCTAAATCTTGTGCATATTTCAAGCTCTCACTATGCGATAATAGCTCTTTGCCTTTTAATTGCTGAATATTAAATACAAATATCGCCAGCTCTCGCTGTGCCGTAATTTCACTGTTTTTTTGCCTTAATGCGCCTGCCGCAGCATTGCGCGGATTTTTAGCAACAGGCTTTTCTGTAAGCTCCTGCTCCTCCACCAAGCGCGCAAACGCATCGTGTGGCATATAAACTTCGCCGCGCACTTCTATAAATTCAGGTGCGTTTTTAAGATGTTTCGGAATAGATTTAATCGTGATTAAATTTTCGGTAACGTCTTCGCCTACTGTACCGTCTCCACGTGTAGAACCGCGCACCAAATCGCCATTTTCGTACTCTAGGCTTACCGAAAGTCCATCAATTTTCGACTCTACAACATATTGCGGATTTAATCCGGCATCTCGCACTCGTCTATCAAAATCACGTATCTCATCATACGAAAATGCGTCTTGTAAGCTCTCCATCTTTACAATATGCGTAACCTTGTTGAATTTCGTTGATGCTATCCCACCAACGTGCTGCGTTGGCGATTTCAAAGTAATAAGCTCCGCATACTCTTCTTCCAAGCTTTTAAGCTCATTATTAAGCATATCATATTCATAGTCACTAATTGACGGAGCATCTAAATCATAGTATAAATGACTCGAGCGTAAAAGCATATCAGAAAGCTCTTTATGGCGTTTTTTTGCCGACTCTAAATTCAAACAATCACCTCGTAATTTTAAGAGTAATAATAGTAATAGTATAACACAAAAGTTTCTAAATAAAAAGCACTGCTTATTATTTGACATTTGGCCTGTTATTTGTTTGACAAGCGCCGCAACAATGGTATAATATATACTGTATATTAACATCAAAATCTTTAATTGAAAGAGGTAACGCTATGGAGACAATTGACAGTGGCAAAAACAAATTTGCCGAGCTGATAGAGCTGCAAAAAAAACGTGTAGCCAAGATGCAAAGCGAAGGTGATTTTATCGATTATCAAACGCTTAGCCCTCTTGTAATAGGCATATGCGGCGGCGATGGCATAGGGCCTGTTATTACGCGTGAAGCAGAGCGCGTATTGCGCTTTTTATTGGAAGATGAAGTGCAAAAAGGCAAAGTTACTTTTAAAGAAATAGACGGTCTTACAATAGAAAACCGTGCAAAAGTAGGCAAAGCCATTCCTGATGACGTTTTGGCGGAATTGAAAAGCTGCCAAGTTATATTAAAAGGACCTACCACTACCCCTCGTGCCGGCGACGAATGGCCTAATATCGAAAGTGCAAATGTAGCAATGCGAAAAGAGCTTGATTTATTTGCAAATGTGCGTCCTGTAAAAGTGCCTGAGCAAGGTATTGATTGGACGTTTTTCAGAGAAAATACCGAGGGCGCATACGCTGTTGGCAGCCTCGGATTTGAAACAGAAGCCGGAATTTCAGTGGATTTTACAATTACAACTACTGACGGCACCGAGCGTATTGCAGAGCTTGCATATGATTTTGCCGAAAAAAACAAAAAAAAGCGTGTGTCAATTGTAACGAAAGCTAATGTAATAAAGGCTACTGACGGTAAGTTTTTACGTATTTGTCAAGAAATAGGTGCTAAACACCCCAATATCGTTACCGATGACTGGTATATTGACATTATGACCGCAAAATTGGTAGATGAAAAACGTAGACGTGATTTTGAAGTATTTGTGCTTCCTAATTTATATGGTGATATTATTACTGATGAAGCGGCAGAGTTTCAAGGTGGTGTAGGCACAGCAGGCAGCGGTAATATCGGTAAACGATATGCAATGTTTGAAGCTATTCACGGCTCTGCCCCTCGTATGGTAAAAGAAGGCCGCGCCCAATATGCAGATCCTTGCAGTATGCTAAGAGCCACTGTAATGCTGTTATCTCATATAGGATATCAAGACAAAGCAGATAAATTAACCGCCGCACTCGACAAATGTATGTTTACAGAAAAATCTCTTGCAATAACAGGCCGTGATACGGGCTGCACTTGTGAAGAATTTGGCGATTATGTAATGCGTACAACTAAATGCATCTAAATCAGGTAGGTGAGGTAAATGTCTAATATAAATAAAGTGTCTTTACCCGTAATAAAACGTTTGCCAAAATATTATAGATACATCTATGATATGAAACAAAATGGTATTACAAAAATATCATCAAGTGAGCTTGCTAACGCTATGGGTACTACAGCTTCGCAAGTGAGACAAGATTTCAATTGTTTTGGTGGCTTTGGCCAGCAAGGTATTGGATATAATATTGATGTTTTGCTAGATGAAATAGCAAAACTGCTTTTCAGTGACGAAAAGCTAGATACAATTTTACTTGGCACAGGTATGCTTGGACACGCCATTTCAAGCTATCTTACTGCTGAAGCCAGAGGATATCATCTTGTTGGCGCGTTTGATATTGATCCAAAAGAAATAGGAAACACCTTGTGCGGTGTAACTATAAAGCATATTGATGAGCTAACAGAGTTTTGTGAGATTCATAAGCCTGAAGTAGCTGTTTTGTGCTTGCCTCGAGCAGGCGCTCAAGAAATAGCGCCGCACTTAGTAGCACTTGGCATTAAAGGGTTTTGGAATTTCAGCCATTACGACCTCTCTGTTATGTATGATAATATAACAGTAGAAAATGTTCATTTAGGTGACAGCCTAATGAGCTTAGGATATATGGTGCGAAATAAAGACTAAAACATAATAAACACGGCACACAGAAATATTCTGTGTGCCGTGTTTTATTGTTCGTCAAATTGGCTGTAATATAGCTGCGCATAAAATTTATTATATGAAATAAGCTCATTATGCGTACCTTGTTCCACTATCTCACCATCGCGCATCACTATAATTAAATCTGCCGATTTAATAGTAGATAACCTATGTGCCACTACAAAGCTGGTGCGGCCTTCCATTAATTTAAGAAAAGCCTGCTGTACTAACAGCTCTGTACGAGTATCTATACTGCTTGTAGCTTCATCTAAAATCAGTATTTTAGGGTGACGCAGCATAATACGGGCAATACATAAAAGCTGTTTTTGCCCTGCCGATAAATTACCGCCGCCTTTAGTGATAATAGTATCATATCTGTTCGGCAAACGCCTGATAAAGCTATGCGCAAAGCTTTCTTTTGCAGCTTCTATTATTTCTGCATCTGTTGCCTGCGGATTTCCATATGCTATATTTTCTTTAATTGTTGCGTTTTTAAGCCAAGTATCTTGCAGCACCATACCAAAATTTGAACGCAGCTCATCTCTATTAATATTGATAATATCGATATTATCCAGTTCAATATTTCCACTATCTACTTCGTAAAATCGCATAAGCAAATTAATAAGCGTAGTTTTTCCACAGCCTGTAGGCCCTACTATTGCTATTTTTTCACCTGCTTTTACCTTTAAATTAATATTTTTTATTATCGGATTTTTAGAATTGTAAGAAAACTCGACATTATTTATATTAATATTTCCTGTAACATCACTTAAATGCCGAATATTTTTTTCATCATCAATATCCTTAGGATAATCTATTATTTCAAATATACGCTGCGCTCCTGCCACTGCTGCTTCAAGCTGTGTAAGCACACCTGTTACTTCATTAAATGGCTTAGTATAATGATTGGCATAGGTAAGAAAACAGCTTAACTGACCTATAGTCATTCTTCCTTCAATTACAAATATTGCACCAATTACCATTACTGCTGCGTAAACAATGCTGTTAACAAATCTTGTTCCGGGATTAGTAACCGACGAATAAAATACGCTTTTTAGCCCAGATGAAAAAAGCTTGTCGCTGATACTCTCAAATCGACTAAAAGCTTTATCTTCATAATCGAATGCGCGCACAGTTTCTCCGCCAATAATCATCTCGTTTATAAGACCTGACAATTCGCCCTGAGCTTGCGATTGTTTTTTAAACAAATGCGAGGTTCTTTTGGAAATAAATTTTGCAAAAAATATAGAAAGCGGTGTGATTAACACCACTAAAACCGCTATTAACGGACTTTGCCACAGCATAACAATCAATGTGCCGATAATCGTTGCTATTCCCGGTAAGCCTTGTGTTAGCCCTTGCAAAATACCTTCGCCTACAAAATCGGTATCGTTTACAAGACGACTGATAATATCTCCGTGAGATTGTGTGTCTATCTTGGAAATAGGAGCATTGTTAATAGAAGAAAATGCTGCAAGGCGAATATCTCGTGACACTTTAGCGGAAATTGAGCGCGTTGTCATTTGCATTAAAAACTGAGCAACACTTGCAAATGCTATGCTGCAAAGCAATAATAATAGATAATAATGAACCATTTCAAAGTTTACTTTGCCAATTTCAATACAGTAGTCTATTGCTTCCCCTATTAATACAGGACATAATAAAGTAAATAGCACATATAAAAACGATGTTAACACGCCAAATATTAGTGTAAAGCTATATGGCTTTACATATTTTGCAATGCGTTTTATAATTTTATAATTCACATTTTGCCTCCTTGCCAATGCCTTGAGACAAACATATTTCTTTATAGATATCACAATTATCAAATAATACTTTATGCGTACCTATTCCTGCTAATTCTCCATCATTTAGCACTAATATTTTATCGGCATTTTTAAGTGAAGCTGCGCGCTGGCTTACTATTATAACGGAATTGTCTTTTAGGTATATATTCATGGCTTTTCTTAATGCGGCATCTGTAGCGTAATCAAGCGCCGAGGTAGCATCATCAAGCATTATAATATTACGCTTTAACAATAATGCCCTCGCTATGGCTATACGTTGTTTTTGTCCGCCTGATAAATTTTTACCGTCCTCGTTTATAACAGTATCAAGCCCTTTATCCATTTTTTTCACAAATTCTTTGCCCTGCGCTATCTCAAGCGCCTGCCATATTTCTTCATCAGTGGCATTTAACGCGCCCATATTTATATTGTCGCGCACAGTACCGCTAAACATAATAGCTGTTTGAGGTACATACGCAAAATACTGGTGCAATTCTTTCAGTGTATATTCTTTAATGTTTTTTCCATCTAAAATCACTTTCCCGTTTTGCGCATCGTACATTCGCATAATAACTCGCATTAATGTAGATTTCCCACAGCCTGTACCGCCGATTATGCCTAAAGTTTCCCCTTTATTGAGTGAAAACGTAATATTACTGATTGCCTCATCTCCGCTTGCATATGCAAACGAAACATTATCAAAATGCAATATTTCATCAGTTTCTTTTTTGTCAAAATCGCACTTATTGTATTGCATAGATGAGCGCATATCCATTATTTCGCTCACTCGTTTAGCACTGGCAAGTGCCTTAGTAAACACAGGTAAAACATTGGATAATACGATTAATGCTAAAAGAGTTTGTGTCATATAATTAACAAGCGCAATTATTTTCCCCGAAGATATCGCACCAATATTAACAAATTCAGCACCGAAATATACTATTGCCACTATAGCAATATTGGTAATTACAGCCGTAAGCGGATTTAACAAAGCCGACAATTTACCTACTTTAATCGTGGTTTTGCATAAACGCTCTCCCTCATTTTTAAAATCGTCTATCTCCCTACCTTCTCTGCCAAATGCGCGTATTACTCTTGCTCCTGTTAAATTTTCTCCGCTAAGTTTAGATATATTATCCTGCTTTAATTGTAATTTAGTATAATACGGCATACAAATATGAGTAATGAAATATAGTAACAATAGAATAAGCGGTGTGGAAATTAAAAATATTGCACCTATTTTAAAATTGATTTTAAGTGCCATTACAACAGAACCGATAGCAAGATAAGGCGCTCTTATTGCAAGGCGGATAAACATATTAACACCGGTTTGCATTTGATTAACGTCGTTTGTAAGCCGTGTAATAAGTGTAGAAGAGCCGATTTGCTCTGTGTCTTGTTGAGATAGCTTGAAAATATGATGAAACAGTTTAGTTCTTAAGCTTTTGCCAAATCCTTGAGCTACTAAAGATGCAAAATACTGACAAACAAGAGCAAAGCTAAAGCCTAAAGCGCCAATAACAAGTAATAAAATTCCATTTTTTATTATATAAGGTATATCTTGTTGTAATATTCCCACATCAATAATATTAGCCATTATCATCGGGACAAACAATTCCATAATGGCTTCACTAAGCTTAAATATAGGGCCTAAAACAAGCTGTACACGATATCCCTTAAAGTTTGTGAAAAGCTGCTTCAAGGCGGACTCCCCTCCTTTATTTATGATACTTACTGCCTGCAATAATGGAAAATGCTCTGTATATTTGTTCAAGCAGCATTACACGGGCAAGCTCGTGTGGAAATGTCATTTTGCTCATAGATAATTTTATATCTGCCATATTTTTTACTTTATCACTTATCCCGTGCGAAGAGCCTATTACAAACGTAAAATCTCCGCTTCCTTGTATGGCAGCCTCTTTTATATAATCTGCTAATTCTACGCTGGACATTTGTTTTCCTTCAATGCACAAAATTATTATTTTAGAGCCTTTTTTTATATTGTTTAATATTGCACTGCCTTCTTTATCCAAAGCGCGCTCTATTAAAATATTGCTGTACGATTTTTCATCTATCTTTTCTTCTGCTAATTCCGTCACTTTTATTTTGCAAAATCCATTAAGACGTTTTTCATATTCTGCCGCTGCTTGCTTGTAAAAAGCAGCATTTATTTTCCCTAAACAAATTAATTCTATATTATACATATCAAAATTCCAATATCGGTGATATTTCGTATCTTTGTGCCACTTGTATAATACAATCGGCAGACGGGATAACACCATCTTTAATCAATGCGCACTTTACCGCTTTATATATTAGCTCTTGCGTATTGTTCTCTTTACTTGAGTGACAAAGTGCAATTCTTTTACACCCATTAGAAACCAAACGTGAAACAATAATTGCGCTTTCGTCGTTACATAAATGTCCCTGTGTAGACTCTATCCGTTTTTTAAGATAATATGGATACGCGCCTGTTTTTAACATATGTGCATCATAATTTGCTTCAAGCGATACTAAATCCGCCATATAAAGATTTGCCAATACTTCATCGCTTACATAGCCAAGATCCGTGGCAATGCTTGCTACCTTACCACTTTGAGTTTTTATTCTATATCCAAGACAAGCTACTGAATCGTGGCTTGTTTCGTATCCGCTAACTGTAAATGCACCTATCTCCTCACTGCGTCCATCTATTGCTACAAGCTCGGCTGTTTGCGGCACTAAATTGTGATCATATAAATAATCAAGAGTTGCGGCGGCGCCATATACAGGCACTTTGTATTTTTTTAAAAATACATTTAATCCGCTTATATGGTCTGAATGTTCGTGAGTTATTAATATACCGCATAAATCACTTATTGAACAACCCATTGTTTTAAGTGCAGTTGTGGTAATGCGGCAGCTTTTTCCCATATCTATAAGTAAATATTTCCCATTTTCTTCTACATAAGCACAGTTTCCTGATGAACCTGAATAAAACGTAGTAAATTTTGCCATTTGTCCCACCTTTATAAAAAGCAGGGTCGCTGTATAGCGCCCTGCCTAATTTTAAATTGCGTTTAATTATAGTGCTTGTCTTACATTTGATGGTATTTGTACACGTTTGATATCTGCACCGAGGCTGCGAAGCTTTTCAACAATATTTTCGTATCCACGTTCAATATGTTCTATTTCGTCCACTTCTGAAATGCCATTTACACATAATGCCGCCACTACTAATGCCGCACCTGCACGTAAATCAGTAGCCCTTACCGGTGCAGAAAACAGCTCTTGCACACCTTCTATTACTGCTACTCTTCCATCCACTTGAATATTTGCACCCATTCTAATAAGCTCGTCCACGTATCTAAATCTGTTTTCCCATATACCCTCGGTAATTATTGATGTACCCTTAGCAACGCTAAGCAGCACCGTCATTAAAGGCTGCATATCTGTGGGAAATCCGGGGTGAGGCATAGTTTTAACATTTAAAGGCTCTATATCCCCTGTGCGGCATATGCGAATAGCATCGTCAAATTCTTCAATAGTAGCGCCTGCACGCTCAAGCTTTGCTGTAATCGGCTCCATATGCTTTGGAATAATGTTCTTTATCAAAACATTGCCACCTGTTATCATAGCTGCAACCATATAGCTACCTGCTTCTATTTGGTCGGGAATAATAGAATAATTGCAGCCGTGCATTTTTTCAACTCCGCGAATTTTGATAACATCGGTTCCTGCACCTCTTATATCAGCGCCCATAGTATTAAGAAAGTTTGCCACGTCTACTATATGCGGCTCTTTTGCAACGTTTTCAAGTACTGTTAGCCCCTCGGCAAGCGCTGCCGTTAACATAGCATTAATAGTAGCGCCCACAGACACTGTATCAAAAAATATATGTGCGCCGATAAGCCTTTTTGCATTTACGCTAATCATACCATATTCTACAGAGTCCTCTGCACCAAGCGCGGTAAATGCTTTAAGATGCTGATCTATAGGACGTAATCCTAAATCACATCCGCCCGGCATTGCTACACTGGCAGTACGAAAACGCCCAAGCAAAGCACCCAAAAAATAATATGATGCTCGCATTTGGCGGCTCATTTCATTAGGTACCGTAGTGAAGCGCACGTGTGTTGTATCTATCTCTAATGTGTTTTTGCACAACATTTTAACGCTGGCGCCCATCTCGCGTAATATTTGTACACTTGCCGCTACATCGCTGATATCAGGCAGATTTTCAATTATGCAAGGACCTGCTGCCAAAATGGTGGCAGGTAATATTGCTACAGCTGCATTTTTAGCTCCGCTTACGGAAACTTCTCCCATTAAAGGTATGCCGCCGTGTATTACGAATTTTTCCAATATATTGTACTCCCCTTTTGCTCCTTATGGATAGTGAGTATATTACTATTATATAGATTACTACATAACTAATTTATTATACACACAAATAAAGAACATTGCAACAAAAAGAAATAAAATTTAAAATTTTATTGCAAAATAGCAAGTATTTTTAAAAAATAAGACTATAGCAAACTTTTGTTCAGCTATAGTCTTATTATTTATATTAAATAATTGTTTTCGGCATTGCCGCGCCACTCTTCTACTATCGGCAAATTTGCTATTTTATGCCATTTTTGCATTAATTTGAAATTGATTTTTGCATCATCTAATTCTTTCATCGCAGTTGTTTCGTCCCATAATCCGACAAGCTCTAAGCTCATTTCATCTATTATTTTTGCAAATGAAGCATCTTTTCCTAAATCGTGAAGCTCGTCTTTATCTGAAACAAGGTCAAAAAGCTGTTTATGCTCATATCCTGCATAATATATCAGCTTATAACGTCCTTTGCGAACCATAGCGCTTGGATTATCTCCTTTAATATCGCTGCAAAGTGATATTACTGCTCTGTCAGTATCAATATCCTCTCCGCTGTTAAGCACGCAAGACAAATCCTTTCCGTCATAATGCGTAAGCGAGGGTGCGTTCGTAATTGATAATAAAGTCGGTGCTAAATCCAAAAGACTGGTGGGTGATGATATATGAGTGCCTTCTGCAAAATGTCCTTTCCACGAAAACATCATTGGAACACGTGCTGCACCATCATAAAAATTGGTTTTCCAAAGTAAGCCGTGTTCACCGATATTATCTCCGTGATCCGATCCGTAAATCACTATAGTATTATCAAGCCCTACTGTCTTTTCTATCGCATTCAGCACCTTGCCTACCAGTCCGTCCATATATTCTACCATAGAGTAATATGCAGCACGAATACGTCGCAAATCATCATTTGTTACAGCTTCCATTTCGCGATTTTTATACCATTGTTTGATAGCAGGATGAATATTTGCTTTTTCTTCACTTGTATCTTGCAGCGGCGCAAGCTTTTCGTAATAATAATTGTATAATTTTTCCGGTGCTATATAAGGACAATGTGGACCATAAAATCCCACCGTCATAAACAGCGGACGAGTATCTGTACGAGTATGTAAGTAATCACAAGCCGCTGATGTTACATCATCATCAAAATCAAACACTGCTGAATATCCTGCACCTGATTTTTTTACAGAAGTAAGATTTTGCCCTGATGAACGCTTAAATGAACCGTAAATTTCTTCTTCGTTATCAGCTCCAATATAGCAAGGCGTGATATCACCTACAAAACGTTTTTCGTATCCGTGTCTTTGGTCTGCTCCCACAAAGTGCATACGACCGCTCAACACTGTTTCGTACCCATTTATTGATAGCGAATTTACAAAAGTAGCCTTGTCTGATGACAGTGCTTGCATATTGTTATACACTCCATTATGGCAAGGCATAAGTCCTGATAAAATGGACGAACGGCTTGGTACGCAAAGCGGAGCTGCACAATAGCAATTATCAAGGTTTACGCTCTTAGCTGAAAAAGCATCTAAATTAGGTGTACGTACCACTTTATCCGCAGCACATCCCATTACTGACGGATTGTGCTGATCTGATAAAATATAAATAATATTAGGCTTCATCCTTAATTTTCCTCCTGAGGGTCTTGCGTAATATTGGCACTTTGTTGTATCTTTTTGCCGCGCTTCATAGCTTTAATATTAGTATATATCAGATATACTGTAAGTGCAAGGATAACTAAACAAAGTGGACGGGTAAATACATATGCAAAGAAATTAATGCCTTGAGAATGTACAATTGTTTGTGTGCGTATAAAATTCGATTCAATCAATCCGCCTAATATAAGCCCCAGTACTATTGGTGTAGTGGGTATTTCCAGCTTAGATAAAACCACTCCCAGTACTCCGCATCCAATAGCTACAAAAACATCATTTAATGAATTATTAACGCTGTATGCGCCCACAAGAGAGCATAAAATAACTACAGGAATAATTTGTCTTATATTAAGTTTCAGTACTTTTGCAAATAATGGAATACCAAAGCATCCTATAATCATCATAAAAACTACAGTTACAAACATACCTATAAGAAATGTATATGCTATATCTGCGTGTTCTACAAACAAACGTTGCCCAGGTACAAGCCCGTGTATTGTAAGTGCGCCAAACATAATGGCTGATGTAGCGGAACCCGGTATTCCAAGTGCCAGCATTGGCACTAACGAGCCGCCTACAGCCGCATTGTTTGCACTTTCCGACGCTATAATACCGGCAGGATTACCATTGCCAAAAGTACCTTCCTTGTCCTTGCCCTTTGCTTCTCCATAAGCAAGAAATGAAGCTATCGCTCCGCCTGTACCGGGCAGCACTCCTATAAACGTACCTATTATAGAAGATTTAAGCAATACACCTTTAAAGTTTTTCCACGTATCTTTCCATACGGTACTAAATTTACATTGTTGCAGCTTTGTTACTGCATTGCCGCCATTTGCATCACGTAAGCGCATACCCTGCTTTATCATTTCTGCTATAGCAAACAATCCTATAACCGCAGGAATAAGCCCTATACCTCCGCGCAGCTCATTTAAGCCAAATGTAAAGCGGAGCGCACCTGTTGTATTGTCTATACCTATCATTGCTAATAGCAAGCCAATCATTGCTGCTATTAAGCCTTTAATTACATTTTTTCCTGTAAGACTGCCTACGATGCTAAGTCCGCATATTGCAAGCAGCATCATTTCAGGCGGGCCGAATTTTACAGAAACTTTAGATAAAATCTGAGTGAAAAACAAAAGAACAGTCAAACCAATTACGCTGCCCACTCCGCTTGCAATAATTGAAAAATACAACGCTCTTTTGCCTTCTCCGCGGCGCGTCATTGGGTATCCCTCTAATGTAGTACACGCTGACTCCGCAGTGCCCGGGCAATTAATAAGAATACCTGAAATAGAGCCGCCATATGATGAGCCAAGATACATACCACCTAAAAACAGCAATCCTTGTGCAGGATCCATCGAATATGTAAATGGCAGCATTACAGCAATGCCTATTCCTCCGTTTAGCCCCGGTATAGCGCCCAGTATTACACCAAGTGCCGTACCTATAAAACATATTAAAAGGGTAAACGGAGAAAAAACATTTTGCGCTACTTGTAAAATTAAATCCATAATATTACCTCATTACTTATGAGAATATGCTTATTTGAGCATACTTTCACGCATTGCAAAATCGTCGGCAAGAAATTTATCAAGCTCTGCGCCTTGTAAAAGCACAGGTACTTCACCTATGGCAAGAACGCTGTCTTTAATGGCTCCCGAATAGCCTGTTTTCAGATTGTTTACAATAATGTCTACTATTTCCTGCGGCATATCCTTTGACCCTACCAACATTCTTATTGCAGGATTAACGATATTAAATCCTTGCTCCGCAAAAGTAGGAGTATTGGGGCTTGTCTCTAAACGTTTATCCAGCATCAATCCAAGCACCGTCACTTTTTGTTCCTCTGCTTGTGCAATAAATTTAGCGCTTAAAATAGCTGCATCTATATGGTTTCCCAATATATCCGAAAATACTTTGTTTCCGCCTTCATACACTACACCTGTAGTTTCTATTCCAAGCGTTTTGTTTAGCAAATTAAGTGAAAGATTTTGAATTTGTGAAGGTAAACCAATTGTCAATTTTCCCGGATTTTCTTTAGCAAACGCTATAAATTCATCAAGAGTCTTAAATTTGGAATCCTTTTTAAGTAATAAAACATCTCCTGTGGAATTAAGACCGGCTATATAAGTAAAGCTGTCTGTTTTAAATGTGCAAGCTTCACTTGTATAAACAAAGTTTGCAACATCCGTGTTAGAAAACACTCCTAAAGTATATCCATCAGGTTTAGCCTTAGTTATTTCTTCCATACCCACAAGTCCGCCGGCGCTACCATTGTTTATGATAACCATAGATTTTCCCATAAGTGTTTCAAGTGGTGTGCAAACAGCACGTGCCATAGAATCTGTACCGCCTCCTGCGTTTTGAGGTACAATGCACTGTATCTCCTTTACAGGGTATTCCGCTGTGGTTTTTTTCGATGTTGAAGCTGTTGATGCTACGGGTGTAGATGCAGTCTGTTTTGTTGGTTCTTGGCAGCCTGTAAAGCAAGCAGCTGTTACAGTAAGCATAGATGCTATAGCCATAGCCTTTTTAATAAAATTGAATGTCATAATTTTCATTTCCTTTCATATTTAAGCTTTTATTGTTTTAATTTTTAAATCAAGAAACCTCTGGGAGTATTAATATGCAGTAAAATTGTAAATATAAGATACACAACTACCGCAACCGCTGCGCAATATAGCGCTGTTTTTCCTGCTTGTTTTATGGAAGTAGGCGGACTAAACAGCAGCATTATTATGTATACTGCAATTGCTCCCGAAACATAAAATCCGACGTAATTTGCTATAATTGGATTTACAAACAATAGCGCAATTACCAGTAGCTCTCTTAGCATAATTTTATCCATCGGTGCCTGCCCTTGTTTATAAAAAGCAGTAATAATTAACGCAATGCCAAGTGCAATAAGTATCGCAAATACTGCTACAGGATAAACTCCGAATTTAAATCCGTAAATTGCAATAATACCAGCACCAATAATAACCGCTAATGTTCCGGCGAGAAAATTTTTATCGAGAAAAATTTTTCTCATTTTCATTTTTTCATCCCTCCTTTTTTTATTATTTATTACATTCTTATAATAACACATCCTAATTTGTAATTACAGTGGCGAATTTACTATTCTTTTTTCTTCTTTTATCTGTATTTACACAAATCTTATTGATTTTTTTCTCTTTTTCCTTGTCTGTTGCTTGTTTTTTTGTGTTCACAATGATATACTTGTGCAAAGAGGTGTTGCCGTTTTGAGTAAAAATGTAACTTTACAAGATGTCTCAGATGCAGCAGGTGTGGCTGTTGGCACTGTTCACAAGGCATTACACGGGCAAAAAGGGGTAAGTCCAAAAAAGCGTGATGAAATATTGAAAATCGCTGCTTCCTTGCACTATTGTACAATAGATACCGTGTCAGAGAAAAGTTTTCGCATTGCAGCGGTATTTCCTAAACCTACACACGAAAACAAGTATTTTTATACCGGACTATGGCAAGGGCTGCATAATCGCGCTCACGAGCTTTTTCCTTTTCGCTTTGCAGTAGACGAATATCCGTTTGAAGGCGGTACAGATAAACAGTTGGAACTATTAGAACATTTATATGATACACAGCGCGATACACTTGATGCACTTATTACTATAATATGGAATGAACGTTTATATACTGATTTAATTAATCGCTTTACTCAAGCAGGTGTTAAAATTTTTACTGTTTCGGCAGATGCGCCGTCCAGCAAACGCATTTGCACTATAATGACTAATCCATATCGCACCGGACGTTTGGCAGCAGAATTTCTTGGAGCAAGAGTAAGCCCCGAGGGGCGTGTCGTTATTATTGGTACAAAACGAGACACCATAAATCACGCTCATATAGTACGTGGGTTTTTTGATGAAATGCTTATTACAAATCCTACAACCGAGATTGTAGAGCTGTACGAATCTGTGCATTATCCTGAAAAGTTGTATGAAACGGTAGTCGAATTTTTGGGTTCTTTTGATAATATACGTGGTATATATGCCAATAACGCGCGTGCAACAGCCGGATTATGCAATGCACTTAGCCATTCTAAAATTAAGCACAATGTACAAATTGTTGGCAGTGAGCTTTTTACTGAATCGGCATCTTATCTGCGCAGCGGAATGTTATGTGCTTTAATTGACCAAAACGCTTATAAGCAGGGTTACACAGGAATAAATATGGTTTTCGAGAATATTGTTCGCAACCAAAAAATACCTTCGCTTTGCAATATTGAACCATCGCTATTATTGAAAAACAATCTTCCACTTGAATATTTGTAACTGAATATAATAAATAAATTATGAGGGGCGGCCACAAGCTGCTCCTCATAATTTATTTTATTTGAAGTTTATGGTCTTTTCACAAAATTATACGGATCTACTAATCTACCATTTAAAGTAGTTTCAAAATGGCAATGATTTCCGGACGAACGTCCCGTAGAACCAACATATGCGATTACTTCTCCCTTAGAGACATAATCTCCGCTTGAAACAGCTACAGATGAGCAATGCCCGTATAAAGTAGTAGTGCCATTTGAATGTGCAAGCTTTACAAAATTGCCATAGCTCCAATATGCACTTCCGCGCCCACTGCCTGCAAACTGTACTATACCGTTATCCGCCGCCAAAATAGGTGTGCCATAAGCACCGCGAATATCAAGCCCTCTATGTGCGCTGCCTCTAAAGTTTTGGCTCACACCTCTATATCCGGGAATAGGCCATATCATATTGCCTGTGCTGGCCGCGCCTGCCATACCGCCATAAGCATTTTTTATACCAACCAGTTCCTCTTGAGTTACAGGTTCACTAATAGGAATTATCTGGATAGTATCCTCGCCTACTATTACATCGTCTATTCGAGTAATATCAACAATATGCTGCTCTAGCCCATCTTGCCCCTCTACAAGTACCTTGCTTGTACCCCAATTCAAATCTTCGGTATTGGTAGAGATTTTATCGAATGGTATCGTAGTATCTTTAGTTACACGTTCAACAGTTTTTACTTGCAAGAAATTTTGTTGCTTTGCAATTATCAGTTCGTCGCCTATAGGCATTTTATAATCTTTTGCTTCCATTTTGGGATTTAACGTATATAAATCTTTTATCGGAACACCGTTTTTTTGTGCTATCAAAGATGGGCTATCCCCTCTTTGCACATTATACACACGTTGTCCTTCCACTTGTCCCGTAAGCTTTTCTACAATTGCATCCGCTTTTGTTATAGATGATGTAAGATAAATGCCCGGAATTAATTCTACTTTTTTTACAAATTCCACTCGTAAATTAGGATTGTCACTTTGAATATACGGCGCACGCAAATCGTCTAAAACTTTTTGTAAAATATCTCCATCAGATGTTACACCCAGCAAATCTCCGTCCACCATAATACCTGTAGCATTTTGTATATCAGCCTTTGACGTTTCGACTAAAGTATCCGCAAGTGCATTTCGCGATACTAATGTTTCGGGATTTGCGGTAACAAGCGTAAATGTAGGATTAATATTCCATTCTCCCTCTTCTTTAGTAGAGCGGATACGTCCTCTTACCAAGCTTTGAGCTTCTTCAAATACGTTTTGATTTTCTATATATCCTACATTTTCTCCATTTGCCTCTACTTTTAGCGCAAAATTATAACTCAGCACTGAATTTACAGTAAAGGCAAAAATTAATGCCGCAGATAAAGGTAATAAATACCCCAAAAGCGGTGTTACAAGATGTGCATATGCCCTTATTCCGCTCCAAAAATAGGCTGCACCTGTAAGTGCCGCGGCTTTATGCCCTTCTTTTTCACGCTGTAAACGAACTTCTTCTTTAATATGATTATATCCGCTAACTGCTCTTTTCCACGGTTCTTTAAAATCGTATAAAATAGCAGCTCCGATTTTATTGCAAAAAGTTAACGCATTATTATAAACTCTTTTATTTAATGCTTTTAAAACTTTAAAAGCGAATTTTATTCCTCTTTGAATAGATAACAAAAAATACTCTGCTTCATATCCAATAAAGTAAAGTAATTGTCCGAACGCATTATAAATCACTCGAGCGGAGATTTCTCCATATTCTATTGCAAGTGCATTGCTACTGCGCTGTAAATGTGAAATTATCTTGTATGGGGTTATCCCATCTATATTGTTTTTCTTTTGAGATGATACCGATGATTTACTGTCCGTCGGCACAGTTTTTTCTTTTTTGTGCAAATGAAATCGCAAATAAATCCCCCTTTGCTATTAACAGTAGATATATTATACACTATTTAACGATATAAGCCAAGTTTTTGGCAAATTTTCACATTTTAATTTATGTTTTCTAAAAGTGTACTCATATCTTTTGGCAAAGGTTCGATAATTTTAATTGCATCTTTTTCATATTGTTCTTTGAACGTAATTTCCGCACAATGTAGTGCGTGCCTCTTCATAAATTCTGTACTGCCTCCATACAAATCGTCTCCCACTAAAGGATAGCCTATATATGAAAAATGCACTCTGATTTGATGTGTTCTGCCTGTAATTGGCATCACCTTTACATAGCTGAAATCTGCATTTGCAGCTAACACTTCATATTCCGTTGTACTGCATTTTCCGTTGCTGCTAACACATCTTTTAATAATCGAATTACTGCACATATCAATTTTTTCGTTAATTACACCTTTACCTATTGGCAATTTACCCTATACGATAGCATAGTATACCTTGCTTACATTTTGCGATAAAAAGGAAGCTGACATCACGTTTTGTGCACAAAGAACAAGGCCCGACGTATTACGGTCGAGCCTGTTCACAGGACGAAATGGTTTTACTGTGCCGCGAGACTGCATTAGCCCGCAATAAGCATTTGCAAGTGTATCTGTACTATAACCACGCGTAGGATGTACCACTTGACCTGCTTTTTTATTTAGCACAATGGTATCCATACTTTCATAAACAATATCAAGCGGTAAATCTTGCGGCAGTACATAACATTCCGTTTCAGCCGGAATACTGAAACTTGCTATATCTCCTGTATGCACTATATCGTTTGTGTGTACGCGCTGCTCATTTAAAATAATGCCTTCGCTCGTATATTTGATTTTTTTGATTACAGATGATGAAACTCCAACGCTTCGTAAATAATCTCGCACATTATATCCATCATATTTTGCATTTACAATAAAACTAGGCATTAATATGCTACGCCCTGTGCCAACATACAGTCGGCAACCTTAATAAATCCTGCCACATTAGCACCTACCATTAAATTACCATCTGCGCCGCAATCCTTAGATGCATTGTAAGCATTATGGAAAATGCCTTTCATTATCACCTGTAAGCGCTCATCTACTTCTTCAAAGCTCCAAGATAAACGCAGTGAGTTTTGGCTCATCTCTAAGCCCGAGGTTGCTACTCCACCTGCATTAGCTGCCTTTGCAGGGCCGTACAAAACATTATTTTTAATAAACACTTCTATTGCTTCAGGCGTACTTGGCATATTAGCGCCCTCGCATACCACTTTAGTACCGTTTGCCACAAGCATCTCGGCACTGTTTTTATCTATCTCATTTTGTGTGGCGCACGGTAAAGCAATGTCGCATTTAACGCTCCAAATATTCTTACAGCCCTCGTGATATTCCGATGAAGATATCTCTTTAGCATATTCGCTTATTCTCGCACGTTTGTTTAATTTTATTTCTTTAACTAAATCTAAGTTTATACCGTTTTTATCAAAAATATAACCGTTTGAATCCGACATTGCCACTACTACAGCACCGAGCTGTGTAGCTTTTTCAGCGGCAAAAATAGCAACATTGCCTGAACCTGATATTACAACTTTTTTATCTTTAAAACTGTCGTTTTTCATACATTTTAAAGCTTCCTGTGTAAAATAGCACAAGCCATAACCTGTAGCTTCTTTACGTGCCAAGCTGCCGCCATAAGGTATCCCTTTACCTGTAAGCACACCTGTGAATTCGTTTTTAATACGTTTATATTGTCCAAATAAATATCCTATTTCTCTTGCTCCTACGCCTATATCACCGGCAGGTATATCTGTAAACTGCCCTATGTGGCGCGATAATTCCGTCATAAAGCTCTGACAAAAGCGCATAATTTCAGCATCGGATTTACCTTTAGGAGCAAAATCCGATCCACCTTTACCGCCGCCCATCGGTAAGCCTGTAAGGCTGTTTTTAAATGTTTGCTCAAATCCCAAAAACTTAATTACCGAAGCATTTACACTTGGATGTAAGCGCAAGCCGCCCTTATATGGCCCTATGGCTGAATTAAACTGTACTCGGTAGCCACGATTTACGTGTACTTTATTATTGTCATCTACCCACGACACTCTGAACTGTATAAAACGCTCAGGCTCACATAAACGCTCAATAATACCATTTTCCTCAAGCTCCGGACGCTTTGCCACAAGCACCTCCAAGCTTTCAAGTACTTCACGCACTGCCTGCAAAAATTCAGTTTCTCCTATATTGCGTGCTGATACTTCTTCAAATACCTTTGTTAAATATTCACTTTTAAACATTTTATTGCCCCTCTCTTTTTGTTTCCCACTAAAGATTATTATATACATAAAAGTTTATTATTTCAAGACGTATTGCAAATACGCACAAATTATTTCTAAAGCTTGCTTTACAAACACATTAAATGTTATAATAATAAACGAGCGAGTAAAACATACGGCGGCGAGGCGCTGCAATGCGTCTTGAGGAAAGTCCGGGCTTCATAAGGGAATGGTAACTGCTAACGGCAGCCGGGGGTGACCCTAGGGATAGTGCAACAGAAATAAACCGCCTGTGATTTATTGCAGGTAAGGATGGAAAGGCGAGGTAAGAGCTCACCGGCGCTGTGGAGACACAGCGGCCCTGTAAACCCTACCAGAAGCAACACTGAAAATGAGAGCTATACGCAGTCCCTGCGTGCTTTTTAAGGTGGCTCCGAGCTATACGGCAACGTATAGCCTAGATAGATCGTCGTTTAATACAAAACCCGGCTTACGGTTTAGTCGCTCATTTTTTAAACAATCGGCACCCATATTCTTTTAGAAATGGGTGCCTTTTATTTTATTATAAAGTTTCTTTGCGCGCATTTTTCACTACATACATAGCTTTATCCGCTATACGTATCAGCTCCTCTATGCTCTGCGCATCTTGTGGATATCTCGCCGCCCCTGCGCTAACGCTTACCGCTATAGTTTTATTTTCTATTGTAAACGGATCAGCAAAAATTAAATTTAAATTATCAAGCTCCCTTACGCTCTCTTCTGAAGATAAATCCTTGTTTATTATTATGGCAAATTCATCTCCGCCAATTCTATATGCACAGGCATTATCGTTGTAACTTTTCGATAACCTACCAGCGCTTTCTATTAAAAATACATCGCCTGCCGAATGTCCATAAGTATCGTTAATATTTTTAAAGCCATCAAAATCCATATATAATAAAGTAAATGGTATTTTGTTTTCATAATTATCTTGCATAGTTTTCATTAAAATTCTTTGATTTTTAAGCCCTGTTAAATTATCGGTCATAGATAAATCGCTCATTTTTTTACGCTGATTTTCAAGCCTTATCACGGTTGATGTCAAAAGCGTAACAAGCATAGAAATTGCAATACAAATAAAAATTTCCAAAAACAGTTCTTTTTCAGATATCCAGCCGGTAGCAGGCGTAACGCTCAAGGTCCAAGTACCATTAGGCACATCAAAAGAAATATCTGTCGGATTTTTGAGTATTTTGTCAGAAGATTGCGATATTATTTGCACATTGTTGGTATTAGGATCAATTCTATGCAGCTTATAATCAAATCCACTTTTAGCAAATTTGTCTAGCTCTGCCGGATAAAAAGCATCCGGAATATTTAAAATAATTACAGAAAATCCCCAAAACTCAGAATTACCTTCATCGTCCTCCAAATAAATTGGGCGACGCGCCACAGCACCTAATCCACCTTGTGTCAGCTCGTAAGGGCCTGCCAAAGTCATATTTCCGCTATCTCGCGCATATTCTGCCTCTTTGCATCTATCAGGATCACTGAACAAATCTCCAAATGCCTGCTCGTTACCTTTAAGTGGATACACATAGGTAACTACACCTTTTGGTGCCAATTGCAAGCTGCGTATGGCGGTATTATCCATTAGCTTTTCGCAAATATTGTCAAAGTTTTTCACTTCTCCGCCATTCTCCACAACAAGCATTTCTAACGTTTGAGTTTTAAGCAGTAATGAATTGATAATATATTGCAGCTTGCTAACCTGAGAGCTTGCAACATAATGTGTGCGTTCTTTCACATTGTGCAGCTTTTGAACCTCAATTTGATATAATAGTAAGCCTGATAAAATCAAGCTTATTATCAAAGCGACAAAAGGTACTGCATTTATTTTCTTCTTTTTCATTATGCTTTGCTCCTCACTATAGCTTTTCCATATTCAACAATCTTTAATTTGAAAAACATTTACATAGTTACATTATATACTATAAATCATTTTGTGGCAAATTTCAACAAAAAAAATGCAGTACACATAAATGTACTGCACTTTAAAAATATAATTTATTTTACTAAGCTTGCTATTTCTGATGCAAAATCATCTGTGCGCTTCTCTAGACCTTCGCCTTTTTCAAAACGTACAAACTTAACAATCGTAATTTCGCCGCCAAGAGCTTTCGCTGTGTTCTCTGTGAACTTAGATACATTAATATCTTGATCCTTAACAAAAGCTTGGTCAAGCAGGCAGTTTTCTTTATAGTACTTGCCTATCTTGCCCTCTACCATTTTTTCTTTTACCTGTTGTGGTTTGTTAGCAGTTTTTGGATCGTTAGCTATTTGAGCGAGTAATATTTCTTTTTCTGTTTCTATTACATCGTTTGATACTTCAGCTTCACAGACATACAAAGGATTAACAGCCGCTATCTGCATTGCCACATCTTTGCCATAATCAGCAAATTCCGGCTTTGCAGCCGTTGCATCATCTGTATCAAAGTTTACAAGTACACCGTGTGTGCCGCCGCCGTGAACATAAGCAGCACATACTCCTTCGTAACGAACGAAACGACGGATTTTGATATTTTCGCCAATAACAAGAACCTTGTCCTGCAATTCTGCTGCCACTGTGCTATCATTCATCTTGCAAGTAAGCAAAGCATCTACATCGGCAGGATTTTCGTTTAAGATTACATTAGCCACACCCGAAACAAAGTTTTTGAACAAATCGTTCTTTGCTACGAAGTCTGTCTCTGCATTAACTTCTACTACAACACCAAGTTTTTTTGATACGTCTGCAATAGCGAAAACCATACCCTCTGCAGCAATACGTCCCGACTTTTTTGCAACAGCAGCAAGACCTTTTTCACGTAAATACTCTACTGCTTTTTCAAAATCTCCCTCGGAATCTGTGAGAGCTTTTTTGCAGTCCATCATACCGCAACCTGTTTGCTCACGAAGGTTTTTTACATCTAAAGCTGTAAAAGCCATAATTATTTCTCCCTTTTTAAATTATTCCGCTATTGCTTGCTCTACAGGCATTTCTGCTGTATCCATCTCGCCCTGACGGCCCTCAAGTACAGCATCTGCCATAGCTCCTGCTATTAATTTAACAGCACGAATAGCATCATCATTGCCCGGAATAACGTAATCGATTTCATCCGGATCACAGTTTGTATCAACTATAGCTACTATTGGAATATTTAGCTTCATTGCCTCGGCTACAGCTATGCGCTCTTTGCGTGGATCTACGATAAACATTGCCTTAGGCAATTTATCCATATCCTTTACGCCGCCAAGAAACTTATCCAATTTCTCTATTTCAAGCTCTAGCTTGCTTACTTCCTTCTTCGGAAGCAAATCAAATGTGCCATCTTCACGCATTTTCTTTAGCTGTGCCATACGGTCTATGCGATGACGAATTGTGCGGAAGTTAGTTAGCATACCGCCAAGCCAGCGTGCATTTACAAAGTGCATACCGCAACGCTCTGCTTCTTCCTTAACGGAATCTTGAGCTTGCTTTTTAGTGCCAACAAAAAGAATGCTGCCGCCCTCTGCGGATATATCGCGTACAAAATTGTATGCCTCGTCGAGCTTCTTTACTGTTTTCTGCAAGTCAATGATATAAATACCATTACGCTCTGTGAAAATGTAACGAGCCATTTTTGGGTTCCAACGTCTTGTTTGATGTCCAAAATGAACACCTGCTTCAAGAAGCTGCTTCATAGATACTACTGCCATAATAAAATCCTCCTAATATTTTGTTTTTTCCTCCGCATTACATATATGAAGAGCCACCCCGAAGGGCACAGGCCAACAAAGCAATGCGTGCGTATTGCCGTATTAGTGTATCATATTTATTATATAAATACAATACTTAAAATAAAGTTTTTCAATGTTTTGTATAATCCTGCAAATAATGTTCTCCGAACATAAAATCATATTGCAAAATAGCGTGATTATCAAATGTTTCTTGCTGCGTTTCCGTCATTTCTTCGCTAAAGCTTCCATCTGGATTTACTGTTACACCGCGAGAACGTGCGCGCATTACAGGTAATTGCTGTGCCAGATATTCAAACATAAACGGCTTGTCTAATCCAAAAATATCCATCATTACAGGTGTGATATTATAAGATGCAATAGTGCCTAAATTTATAGATGTATCGCAATAATTGCTCCATATTCTCAAATCCGTTTCGTGTAGCTCAGGTGTTGTGCCGCCTGCATCTGTTTTAGTAAAACCTGTTTCTTCATACAGCTCGTATCCCTTGCCTATCGGATTAAAATGGTCGCCCCAAAACACTATAATAGTAGGCTCGTCCACTTCGCTGAAATAATCTACAAGCGTGCCGAGCGCAGCATCAGCTTCCATCACTCCCGTGGCAAAATCTCGCAACTGCCCTATCGTTTCGTCAGACAAAACTTTTGGATATTCTGTTATTTTCACTAATTCGTTTTCGGGATAATTTGCTTCATCATACGTAGTATGGTTTTGCATTGTCACTGCGTGAATAAACATCGGAGCGTCGGTTGTGCGGTTTTCGTATTCAGTAATTATCTGCTTTGTCATCTGTGCATCAGAGATAAATCCTCGCCTTTTATCCGGATTTACAAAATCGTCATATGCAAAAAACTTATCTATTCCAAGACGTGGATACGCAACATCTCTACTCCAAAATTTGCGATGATAACCGTGTATTGCCTCTGTAGTATATCCTAAAGTTTTAAGATATTGCGGCAATGAAAAAGTATCTTGTGTAATATGTTGCTGATACGGCTTTGCTCCTGCCGGCAAATGTTCAAGCGAAAACCCTGTCAAGGCTTCAAATTCCACATCGCACGTGCCTCCGCCAAATGATGGTGAATACACCATACCGTAAGCACCTGTATTTTCGAGACGTTTCATATTAGGTGTGATATCTTCGCTATATTTTATATTAGGAAGCCTTGTCACGTCCCAGAATGATTCGTTCATCAAAAAAATAATATTCGGTGTTTTAATGTTGGAATTAATTAAACTTTTTTCATATAATGGTTTTCTTGTTTCGCTCACAGCTTGCGTATTTGATTTTATTTCTTCAATTTTTTTCTTACTGTAATCGTTTGGCTTTTTTATTTTTAATGCCTGTAAATTAGTCGCAAATCCTGTGATAACACCGTGATTACGATAATATCTATCTTGCATCCACATATCGGGATAAATGCCTATTGCCATAGTGATACCGGAGCTTAAATAAGCAGCAATAATTATTGAAACACCTACAAATGAAGCTATGCCGCCTACGAATTTACATTTTAATCTTGAATATTTGCTATATGGTAAATGAATAAAAGCAGATGCTACTGTAAGCACAATAAAAATGATTAATGTAATATACATAGATGGCTGTATGATTAATTTTACTTTATCAGCCACTCCGAGAAAATCTCCAAGCTGTAATAAATCCCACGGTAAAAAGGGTTCGCCACGCATTTGCAATTTAAAATATGTCACTGTTGCAGGTGCATTACCTACAATGCCTGTAAGCAGCGTGGCTAACCAGTACATACCCGAAATTTGGCTGATAAGCGCATAAAAAAACGTTAAAAATAGCCAAGCCATAAAGAACGATACAAAATGAGGGCCAAGATTTTCTGTAAAAAACTTGGCAGAAAAGCCGCCTCTATGTATCCATTCCATTGTGATAAGTGTTATAGTCGGCACTAAAAGCATCGCTAAAACATTTAAAATCCACGATGATTTTTTGTATGCCTTTTCTTTCAAATATTTCAATTTAATTCCTCCGCCAAATAATATACTTTGTTAATTATAGCTTATTTGAAATTAATTGCAAGTTTTATACATTGCGATAATGAGCTATTTACTGAAAAAAGAAAAGAATTTATTCCTTTTTCCAATGTACGGTAAATCACCTTTTACTAGAATTACATCTTCACCTATTTTCACTATATCGTTCCACGGCACTGTTATATCCTCATCTCTGCCAAAAAGCCCAAAAAACTTCGAATGTCCAAACAAAACAATATGCGTTATCGCAGCGTTTACTTCGTCCAACATAAAATCATCTATACGTCCAAGATTAACTCCGCTTGCCAAAGACACTACCTCTAGCTCACACAAATCGCTGATATTCATTTATATCATCTCCCTACTCCTTTACTCTTATATTAAGCTTATTCACATATTACCTCTTTATATACCAAGCAAAATAGTGTATAATAAAAACATTAATATAAATTGGTGGTGACTCAATGTATAAAAACATAGTATTTGACCTCGGCGGAGTAGTAGTGGATTTTACGCCACGAGAGTTTTTGGTAGACCATTTTATGAATGAAAAATTAGAAAATGAGCTGTATGAGTTAACCTTTGGAAGTAAAGAGTGGCGAATGCTTGATGCCGGTGAGCTTACTCGCCACGAAGCCACCTGCACAATAATGGCGAAAGCTGCGCAAACGGGGCGCATTTTTGAAGCAGAAGGCATATTGGCAGATTGGATGGATATGCTAAAGACGAAAGATGATACCTTCGCTTTAATGAACAAGCTTAAGCGTAAAGGATACAATATCTATTATCTGTCTAATATTTCTCAAGATGTTTTGGAATTGTTGCAAAAAAGAAAATTTTGGCCTTTGTTTGATGGTGGTATAGCCTCGTATGAAGTGAAAATGCTTAAACCCGATTTACGGATATATAATGCTTTGCTTTCTAAATACAAGCTTAATCCCGAGGAAACCATCTTTACTGATGATAATAAAATAAATGCTTCAGCTGCTTTTGATGCACAAATTACCGGTATACATTTTAAAAATGTACGTTCTTTCGCAAAAGCATTGGATAGCTACGGAGTTTGCTTAGAGCGCAAAAAGCGTGTGCCGCACCCTCCTAAAGAAGAAAAGCACAAGAAAATTTAATTACCTTGAATAAAGCCTTGCAGATAAAATCTGCAAGGCTTTATTCAAATTTGTGTTTTAATACGTTTCAATGCGTTTTTCTCAAGACGACTCACTTGCGCCTGACTTATGCCTATCTCATTGGCTACTTCTACTTGAGTTTTTCCCGCAAGATATCTTAAAGACATAATATGCCTTTCTCGCTGTGATAAGCTATCCATCGTATCTTTAAATGAAATAGTTGATATCCAGCTTTCTTCGCAAGTATCATCACCTATCTGATCCATTACAAAAAGCGTATCTCCCCCATCATTGTATATTGGCTCGTATAATGAAATAGGCTCCACTACAGACTCAAGCGCCAATGTTACAGCAGGACACGGCAAACCGATTTCTTTTGCTATCTGTGCGATAGTGGGATCGTGTCCAAGACTTTTTTGCAAAGCCTCGCGCGCCTGCATTGCTTTGTACGCAATGTCACGTACAGAACGGCTTACGCGTACGGAATTGTTATCGCGTAAAAATCTGCGTATTTCACCTATTATCATCGGTTGTCCATAAGTGGAAAACCTTAATTTTAATTCGGGATTAAAATTATCTATTGCTTTAATTAATCCTATACAGCCCACCTGAAATAAATCGTCCGGATTTTCACCTCTATGGGCAAATTTTTGTACAATGCTTAATACTAAACGCAAATTTCCATTTACCATTTCATTTCTTGCTTGTTTATCACCTGCCTGAGCTTTTACTATTAGCTCTTGCTTTTCCTTCTCCTTTAATATCGGCAGCTTTGCCGTATTTACACCGCAAATCTCTACTTTATGATAATACACCCTACACACTCCTCAAAGCTTCTATTGCTTTGAGTATTGGCATAAGGTATATATATTATATTGCCAAATTTATGCTATTCGTTCCAGCTCTTTTCTAAGACGTTTAATTATTCGTTTTTCTAAACGTGAAATATAACTTTGTGATATTCCTATAATATCCGCTACTTCCTTTTGTGTGTGTTCTTGCTTATCGCCAAGTCCAAACCTAAGCTGCATTATTTCACGTTCTCGTCCCGACAGCTTATTTACCGCTTCCAGTAATGTATCGCGCTCCGCTACTTGTTCCAGTTCTATAGACACCTGATTTTGGTCTGTGCCGAGAACATCTGATAAAAGCAGCTCATTACCGTCGCAGTCCACATTAAGAGGTTCGTCTATGCTGCTTTCTTGTCTGCGATTAGAGCTTTTACGCAAATACATTAATATTTCATTTTCAATACATCGGCTTGCGTATGTTGCTAACTTAATGTTTTTTGATGGTGAAAATGTGTTTACCGCTTTAATTAATCCTATAGTGCCTATTGAAATAATATCCTCAATAGGTATGCCGCTGGATTCAAATTTTTTAGCTATATAAACTACTAGCCGCAAATTATGCGTTATCAGCATATCTTTACAGCTTTGTCTGCCCTCTTCAAGCCCTGCAAATACTATTTTTTCTTCCTCTTGAGTTAGTGGTGCCGGCAAGGATTGCGAACCGCTTATGTAAAAAATATAGTCGGGCAATTTTACGCAAATATATAATTTTTCAAAGTATTCTTTTATTATTGAAATTATTTTTTTAATCATTTTTTCCTCACATTACTTCTTTGGCAAGTTTCATACCAATTATTGCATTAAAGCTGCCATCGCCTAATATTTCTCCTGTAAACATTGCTGCGCAGCCATTTAAAACCGCTGATTTTCCATTAATTTTTACTGTAAAGTTATCCACATTTACACTAGGCAATGCCTGTGTTCCATTTGCAGTTTGCACACAAATAGGATAAATACAAGTTATAAACTCAGCATCCTTCTTCCCATTAAAAGCATCAATTCCATCAATAATTTTTATGGGCATTGCTGCGCGTACACCGGGCAAGCTTACCAAAAACGGTGACAATTCACACAATGTGTCGCGCACATTAAATCCACTGTCCACTAATGCCCTGCAATTAATAATTGTGTTATCACAGCTAAATGATATATCAGCCAACAAATGCTCCTGCGGCTTTGTAAAAAACAAAGTAAGCACTTTAATAATTAAATACATAATTAAAACGCTTAATAAAAGTGTAATTGGTGAGACATTAAAGTATATCGTGAAATTGTTTAATATAATGCCTCTTGGATAAATGTAGTACATTATGCCGAAAACGATACCTGCCAAAAGTAAATTAAGTACTATGTACCATATTGTAAACTTAATTAGTCTACGCAATTTTATCGAATTTATTGTTATAATACATATTATTGCAGCAGTAAACAGTTTATAAATCCAAAGTAAAATTGCCGAATTTATATCAAGTAAAATAACAAACGAGGAAAATCCGGCTAAACAAGAAGCAATTATAAAACGAACGATATCTCTTTTTTCATCGCAAAGAGCCGCACAGGCGCGTAATATAAAATATCCGATTAATGTATTCGTAATAAATAATATATCAATATAAATACCATTCCCCACACCTGCACCCCCTTTAAACAAACTATAGCATTGCAAAGCCGTAAATATTGTCGTAAATATAGCTTAATTACCAAATAACTCAGCTATAAAAACTCTTTTTACAATTTTACTACTGTTTAATAGTAAAATCAATACTGCCGTTTGATAGTATGTATACTAAATTAGAGGTGTTTTTATGTATTATCAGCGTTTAAAAGATTTGCGAAATGACAAAGATTTAATGCAAAAGCAAGTAGCGGATTTTTTAGGTATCGACCAACGAGTATATAGCAATTACGAGATTGGCAAAAGAGATATTCCAACGAGATTATTGATAAAGCTTTCCGATTTTTACAAAACATCTACTGACTATATCTTAGGCAAAACAGACAATCCTGTGCCGTATAAATAATCGTTACAAGCTCTACATTACAATAAAGCAGGCGGCCGATTGCTCGGCTGCCTGCTTTATTAAAAGTATTATATTATTTTAGCTCCACTACGGTAACTCCGGCTTCGCCCTCTCCATAAGCTCCTAAGCGAAAGCTGCGTACACTTTTATGCCCTCGTAAATGTGAGTGTATTGCTTTACGTAAAGCTCCTGTGCCTTTACCGTGGATAAGATACAACATAGTTTGCCCACTCATCAGTCCATTGTCAATAAATCTATCGGTTTCCATTATTGCTTCTTCTACAGACAGCCCTAATAAATTTATTTCCATATTTGCTGTACGCACTGCTTTGTCCTCGTGCGACGATGCTTGCTTAACATTGCGGTATTTTGTAGCATTGCTCGCTTGTTTGGTTTCTTTTATTTTATTGGGTGAAGCAAGAGCAGACAATGGTGTTTTAGTCATCAATACACCTGCTCTTACTTGTACAAGCCCTTTTCTGTCGGGTAAAGCCGTAACTATACCTGTTTTGTCAAGCTCTGTTATAAGCACCTCTTGCCCTATGGTCACGAATTTTAGCGGTTCAAAGCTTTTATTTATAACGTGAACAACATCGGATTTATTGAATAGTTTTTCAGACTCTTTGCGTGCTATTTCTCTTGCACGCACTGCTCGCTGCGCCGCCGACATCTTATCTTCTTTTTCCAGTTGCTTTAGCTCATCTATCAGCCTATATGCTTCGCTTTGCACATCAAGTGACAAGCCCTTTGCCTTGTCACGCGCAGCTTGCAGCTCAAGCTCTCCTTGTGCTATTAAAGCATCTCTCTTTTTTTGCGCTTCAGCAAGCTCATATACAGCACCATTTTTAAGATTTTCTATTTCGTCCTGTCCCTCTTTAAGCTGTACCTTCAGCTCATCTAATTGGGACAGTACTGTGTCAAATTGCTTGTCCCCAGCCGATAAATGTTTTTGTGCATTATCTATAAGGTCTTGCTTTAATCCCAGTTTTTGTCCTATCAAAAAAGCATTTGATTTACCCGGAACTCCTACTGTAAGACGATATGTCGGCTGCAATGTTTCTACATTAAACTCACAGCTTGCGTTTACCACGCCCTTCGTTTCGAGTGCAAATATTTTTAGCTCCGCGTAATGAGTGGTAGCCATAACAAACGCGCCTAAGCTACGCAATTTTTCTATAATTGCAATGGCAAGCGCCGCGCCTTCGGCAGGATCTGTGCCTGCTCCAAGCTCGTCCATAAGCACAAGCGTGTTTTTATCGGCAAGCTCTAATATTCCCGTAATATTCTTTATATGTCCTGAAAATGTAGATAAGCTTTGCTCTATGCTTTGCTCATCTCCGATATCCACTAATATATTTTTAAACACGCATACTATACTGGAATCGTGTGCAGGTATTAACATACCGTGCTGTGCCATTGCACACAATAGTCCTGCTGTTTTTAATGTTACCGTTTTTCCGCCCGTATTCGGCCCTGTAATTATCATTGTATCTGTGCCATTTCCAAGCTCGATATCAATAGGCACAACTTTATTTTTATCTATTAATGGGTGGCGCGCTTTTATTATTTTAAAGCTGCTAGTGTATGACACTTGCGGCATTGATGCTTTTTGCTCAATTGCCAATTGCCCTTTAGCTATTAATACATCTATTGTTAGCATAGCATCGTAGCTATAAGTAAACGATTCTTCAAGCTCTGCCAATTGCCCCGAAAAAGCCATAAGTATACGCTCAATCTCAGCTTGTTCTGCACTTTTAAGCTGCATTATCTTGGCATTTGCCTCTACTACAGCCGTAGGCTCTACAAATAATGTAGAACCGCTTTGCGAAACATCGTGTATCACACCTGTAATATCATTGCGATTTTCTACTTTTACCGGCACTACATATCTTCCATTACGCATAGACACTACAGCATCTTGTAAATATTTACTGGTGCTTTGCGCTCTTATTAAATTATCAAGCTTTGCTCTTATACCTGCTTGTGTGCTTTGTATCTTTTTACGGATATCAAACAATGTATCACTCGCTGTATCCGCCATTTCTGTTGCCGAAATAATGGCATCCAGGATACGCTTTTCAAGCTCCGGCTGTGGCGACAGTGCATAAAAATAATCATCTACAGACAAAAGCTCGTGATCTTGCATATGATACCATTGCACTAAGCCTCTAAAATTACGCAGAGCATTTGCCGCCTCAAGAAGCTCCGCCATCGATAAAATACCGCCCTTACCTGCTCTGCGTACTATTTTATCTGCATTTTCTACTCTGTAAAAACGCGGAGAACCGTTTTTTATTAATAGCGAAGTAATGCAATCCGTCTGCGATAGTGCATATCGTTCTTCGTCGGCATTTTCAAATGCCTCTATATTTAAAACTCTCTCTTTTGCTTCCGGACAAGTAGCGTATTCAGCCGCTCTATTTAAAATTTTATCAAATTCCAATATTTTTAAGTATTTAGATGTCATAATTTCCTCTTTTGCATTTATGTAAATTAAATTAATGTATTCAAAAAATCAAGCGAACGCAGTGGTTTATCTATACAATTGCAAAAATACTGCACAGCTACGTTTTGCAATTGCAATAAACTTTTATTGCTTACTGTAAAGGCAAACACCTTTTCATCTTCCGAAAAAACTATATGTCTCATTGCAGCAAGTGTCCCTGCATCTATATTAGCATCAATTCCTCTTGCTAATGCACAATCAGCACATAGTAATGTTCCTGCTATTGTATCAAAATAAAAAGCTCCGCCCTCATATTTTATGCAATTATCGCACGCTATTAAATTAGGCATATATCCTACTATCGTAAGACAGCGCAGCTCAAATATTGCTTTAAGCTGTTTTAAGTCTCGCTTTTGTTCACTGATATAATAAAGGCTATTTAAAAGCAATCTCAATAATATTGCAGCTTCATTGCCTGTAGGTAATAGGGTGGATACTATTTCCGCAAAATACATTGCAGTAGCCATACCTTCTATGCTTTGGCGCATACCGAAAAACACTTCACTTACCTCGGCTTCATCTACTACATACATATTTTTACCCTCAAACAAGGTAAACTCCGCATAACAAAAAAGCCCTGTAGAGCTAAACAGCTTGCTTTTTAGCCGCTGTCCACTCTTGGCTATCGCGCTTATTACTCCAAACTTTGGTGTAAGAATATGAACAATTCTATCTGCTTCTCCCGTTTTCACCACTTTTATTACAAGCCCCATCGTCGTAAGCTGCATCGTTATGTGCCTCTAGTTTCTTATATTTAAGATAATCGTTAATGCTGCCTGTGTTTTCAAACGCTTGCCATAGGGTGCTATTATCCACAATATATCGCCTCCACTCATAAATTATATTGCGTAAATTACGGTTAATTTATGAATGGTAATTATGACCATATTATTTGGAAAACCCAAAATTATTCAGTAAAAAATCATTGTCGCGCCAATCGTCCTTTACCTTTACCCAGCACTGTAAATTAACTTTAGTGCCTAAAAAATCTTCACATTCTACTCGTGCCTCAGAAGCTATCTTTTTCAGCATTAAGCCGCCCTTACCTATTACCATCCCTTTATGGCTCTTTTTTTCGCAATATATATTTACATCTATATCTACTATATTGCCGCCTTCGCGCTCTTTAAAGCTTTCCACAGTAACAGCCGTTCCGTGCGGTATTTCATCGTACAGATTAAGCAGCATTTTTTCTCTTATTATCTCCGATACCAATGCTTTTTCCGGCATATCTGTATACGCATCATCAGGAAAATAATGCGGCCCGTCTTGTGCAAACGGCAACAATTCCATTAAAAGCTCTGTACAGCCTTCATCATTTATTACACTGATAGGCACTGCCTTAATAAAAGCATTTGTACTCATTAAATATTCAGCGCGGATATCATAATCCTTATCGCTTTTAAGCGTATCCGTTTTATTTACGGCTGCAATTGCCGGCATTTTTTTTGCTTTAATATCATCTATTAATTTTAATTCCGCGCTATTTAATACACCATAAGGCTCAAATAGCATTAAAACAGCATCTACTTCAGCTACACTGTCGTGAGACACCTTGTCCATACGTTCACCAAGCTTAGTGTGTGCAGAATGTATGCCCGGAGTATCTAAAAACACATATTGCACCGCATTTTTAGTGATAATTCCTGTGATGCGTGTGCGTGTAGTTTGTGGCTTTGAAGTAACTATTGCCACCTTTTCTCCGACAAGTTTATTAATTAATGATGATTTACCAACATTAGGTCTGCCTACTATTGCTACAAATATCGATTGTGTTTCTTGCAAAATTAATCCTCACTTTTTCTTAAATACGAATGCCCTTGCCACTAATAACGATATTATCAGCGGAATAAGCATAATTAAATGCGATTTAAAATATAAATAAATTTTTATAAATACATCTATATCCCAAAATAATATAATACCACAGATTACACCTGCTATGCAAAATATTAATACAGCACCTGCTGCCATATCTTTTACTGCGCCTGCCGTCATATACATATACGGCTTTGGCTTTTCTTGTGTACGCTCTATGCTCGAATTTACTAATTCCAGTGCCAGCACTACACCTATAATAATGGTAATTGCCACATATTCTATACGTGTAAAATTGTAAAACAATGAAAATAAATACACGTAAAATGCCGCGCATAAATGAAAACGCAAATTGCGTTCTTCTTTTATGGCGCGGCGAATACCGCTAAATGCGTAGCGAAAGCCATTAAAAAAATCTCGATGCATAGCCTTTACACCTTATCCTGACTGTAAGATACGGTGCGTGGCAAGCCTAGCTGAATGAGTGCCGCTTCTTCTTTTTCGCGCATTTTCACTGCTTCTATACCGCCCGCTTCGTGGTCGTATCCAAGCAAATGAAACATAGAATGTACGGTAAGAAACGCGACTTCACGCTGTAAAGAATGTCCATAAAGCTCTGCTTGCTCAGTAGCTTTTTCAAGTGAAATTACTACATCACCCAACATTGCAGCCTTTGTTTCTTGATTAATATCGTATACACCGTTTTCTCCAAGCGGAAAGCTTAATACATCTGTAGCTACCGGTTTTTTACGGAACTGTTCGTTTAATCTTTTTATCTCCTCGTTATCTACAAAAGTTACGCTAACCTCAGCAGGCCCCTCGAATTTTTCAAATTCGAGTACTGCATTGCACGAGCGCCTAATTAATATGCGTAAGCCTGACGGTACCTTTACTGCGTTTTGATTGTTTGTAATATATACCTTATGTGACATTTTAATTTCTCCTGTTCTCTGTTTTATCGGCAGATGCCTTATCATATGCTTTTACTATTTCCTGTACTAAACGATGACGTACTACGTCTTTATCTGAAAAATATATCCGTGCTATGTCTTCTATTCCTTTAAGAACTTTTAACGCATCTACTAATCCCGAGCGTGTGCGATCCGGCAAATCTATTTGTGTAACATCTCCCGTAACCACTACTTTTGAGCCTGTCCCCATACGCGTGAGGAACATCTTCATTTGCTCAGGACTTGTATTTTGCGCTTCATCTAATATTATAAACGCATCGTCAAGCGTGCGTCCACGCATATAAGCAAGTGGAGCTACTTCTATTAGCTGTTTTTCAAACAGGCGCTGATAATTTTCTTGTCCTAGCATATCAAACAAGGCATCGTAAAGCGGGCGCAAGTATGGATCTACCTTATCCTGCATATCACCCGGCAAAAACCCCAGTTTTTCTCCTGCTTCTACAGCCGGCCTTGTAAGCACTATCCGTTCTACTTCGTGTGCTTTAAATGCTTTTACAGCCATTGCTACCGCAAGATAAGTTTTGCCTGTGCCTGCCGGCCCTACACCAAAAGTGATAGGATGTTTTTGTATTGCAGTGAGATACTCTTTTTGCCCAAGTGTTTTCGGCCTTACGGGACGTCCCTTAGACGTTACTATTATTACATCGCCCGTAAGCTCCTTTGCTTTTTCTGCGTTGCCTGTACCT
This sequence comes from Oscillospiraceae bacterium, assembly GCA_036641735.1. Lineage (GTDB taxonomy): Bacteria > Bacillota > Clostridia > Oscillospirales > Ruminococcaceae > JAGPHI01. Next base: position 6,908 of record JAVWEG010000003.1, on the reverse strand, counting down.
GCAAGCGCAATACAATATCGCACATTCTGCTCTTCAAGCGGAGTGCCTGCACGTAGCAGTGTAAGCATAGCTTCTATTGCCTTATCTGCCCTTTCCACAGCAATCTTGTCACCTGTCAGCTTTACCTGTGTGCCTCTATATGTGGCGGTAACGGTGCATTCTTTCTCGATAATTTTAATATATTCGTCACAATTTCCAAGTAAAGATACTGCAATGTCTATATTGTCAATCTCAATAAGTTTTTCTGCCATAAATAGCACCTCTCCTTCCACTTGTTTAATCACAATTTTAGTATTATGCTGTGGCGATAGCCACCCTCTAAGGTTATTATACCGTATCGGCAGCTTTGCTGCCTTACAACAAAACGGTTTATCCGTTTTGCACGGTTCAATGTTCTTATGAGGGCAAGGCTTTGCCTTGCAAAGCACGAAGTGCTGTGGCGATAGCCACCCTCTAAGGTTATTATACCATAAATTTGCATTTTTTAAATAGAAGTATTTAATAATTATCACTATATTTTACTCATTTGATTGTGCAATTTCAGCAATATTTGCTTCCGCTCTGATTTTGAGCTTATAAAAGAGCTTATTTTCAACAAAACTGATTTCCTCGCTTGTTGTAAGTATATTTGCTTGCGTTAAATCTTTTTTTATTGCATCATTTATTTTTACCTTTGCTATTGCAATCGCTTGCTCTTGTGATAAAGATATTTGTGTTTCTCGCTGTCCGCGTATTTCATATTCAAATATTGTACACGGCAATGCAAATCCAAATACATTTAACGGATACCTCAACAAACGTTCTTCACTGTGAGGAATAATTGGTTTTTGTTTAAAGAGTTTTATTTGCTTATCTAATGTTTGTAAAGCATAATAGCTTTGCTTTTCGCTTGTAGGTAGCATCGCGCTGTATGAAAGTGTCTGCATATATTCGTATGTTTTCTCCACTTCCGCAAACATTTTAGCATTTACATTGGTAGTTATTAACGCACCTGAAACGTCTGTGCGTGTGCCACTCACTAATACGTCACCTTTAGCTACCGATTGCCCTTCGCAAACCTTTAAAAACCCCTCCGATAAATCTATATGCCTTATTATGCCATCGCATTTCGCTACAATATTTTGTGCAATACCCTGTGTACTTGCCACTTTGGGTACAGCATCGGTTTTTTCCACTTCTAATCGACCTTTAATAAAATTCAGGCTTATCCAGCCATAATCAGGCGAAGAAAGTAATATATTATTTTCGGCTGTATTAAGCTTGTTTTTGTAAACTATACTTCCCTCATAAATATTATTTTCGTACAAATATGCGCGCATCTTTTCGCTTTCTTCTTTAGTAAAGCCAAAAAAGCGTATACTCCAAACAACATTAGACAGTAATAAAATCGTTAATATTGCCATAGCCATACCAACGATTATTCCATATCTGGTTTTTATGGGAAGTAATTTAAAGTACAGTCCTTTTTTATTCAGCACAATAATTTTACTATGCGTAATTTTGGCAAGCGGTATGATTTTACTGAAAAATCTTTGCGGCACAGTAGCTGTAAAGCCATCTGCCTCATATGAAATATTATGTATAACTATACAATTTAGGCTGCATAAATTCAATAGCTTTTCAAGCAGTCCACCTTCGGCTTTAAACTTTATTTTGCCCATAAAATATTCGCTTATTTTGTTTGACAAGCTATTGCACTCCTCCGTAGATAAATTCAAAATTAAAAAAGCGTCCGCTTACCGTTATCCTATCTTTATCCAGCGTTTCCAGCATCAAATTATCTCCTCGCAGCGAAACAACAATCCCCATATCTAAACGTATTTCAGTGTCAGTGTAAATCAGAATACCTTTACAGTTTTCCGCAATTAAATCTCCGTTACAATTAATATGTAAAACGGGTTGATTGTACAAAAGCTTTTGCAGCTTATACTTGTTTGTGGCAAATATATCAGACAATTTATTTTTGCGTTTTTTTTGTTTATATAAGCTCAAGCCTTACTTCACCTCGTAATCGTGATAATTTTACTTGTATTAAACATATAAATATATAGGAGTGATAATATGAGTTTACCTAAATATTCGCGACGTATTTTATCTGCATTGTTTTTTACATTTATTATATATATGATTATTTCTGTGCTTTTACAACCACAAGCTGCTTGTAAAGGAGTAATAAACGGTTTACTTATATGTTATAACAAACTTATTCCATCTCTTTTTCCATTTTTAATTTTATCCTCACTTTTAATGTCACATCCATATGCCAAATATTTAGGATTTATGTTTTATCCGTATTTAAAATTAATGCGTATACACAATAAAAAATCTGCCGTATGTATACTTCTTGGCACAATAGGTGGTTTTGCAGTAGGAGCTTCTATGATAACATCTTTGTTTGAGCAAGGTGATGTCAACAAACGCGAAGCAGAATTATTACTGTGCTGTGTTGTTGGTACAGGCCCTGCCTTTGTAATAGGAGTTGTAGGATTTGGATTGTTCGGCAATGTAGAGCTAGGCATAATTTTATTTTTATCACTTGTGACAGCTTCGCTTATATCGGGCATTATTTGTAATGCTTTTTACCATAATAGCGCCAAAAATATTGTGTTAAGTGCAAGTGCTTTACAGTATAATAATAAAGATTTTTCCATTACATCAATTATTACTAAGTCTACTGTAACAATGCTTTCTCTTTGTGGATTTATCGTTAGTTTTAGCTGTTTTTTATCTTTGGTATGTTCTGCCGATGCAAGCCCTATAGTTCGCTATATAATTTGTGCATTTACAGAAGTGACACAAGGCTGCATTGCAGCTATGAATTGCAGCCAAAATAAAATATATTTAATATGTGCTTCTCTTAGCTTAATTGGGCTATGTGCATTTATGCAGATAAGAAGTATTTGCTCAAAAGAATTATCTTTATTACCATTACTTTTATCGAGAATAATTCATTTGCCCATTTCGTTAATGCTACTTACTATAAGCATAAAATTAATAAATCCAAAAATAAATACCGCTTTAACAGAAACTGTAAATCGTGCTTATTTTCGTTTGCCTGCTGATACAATGCTATTTTTATTTTTGTTTTCTCTTGTGGTGATATATGATTTGGATTTAAGCTGCAAAAAGCATTTACATAAGCCCTGTAAAAATGTATAATATATTTTAGAGGTGACAATATGTTTAAACGTCCATTATTTACCACAAGCGCGTCTCCTGCCTGTGAATATTGCGAATATGGCAAAAGGGGCAAAGAACAAAAAATGATTTATTGCAAAAAAAAAGGCGTAGTGTCGCCTTATTATAAATGCAAAAGTTTTGTATATTCTCCTCTTAAACGCGTACCTAAAAGAGTACCTGATTTACCAAGCTTTAACGCTGATGAATTTAAGCTGTAAAGCATAAATTTGCGTAATATCGTTTAATGAAATATGCCGACATCGTTTTGATGTCGGCATATTTTTTATTTTTAAAACAACTGCTCTTTCCTAAATGCACCGATTTTACGGATGCTTTGGATTTGGATTTTGTGTTATTGTACCTGTCGGTGCAGTGCCGTCAGCTACTAGCTTTGCCATTACCACAATGCGGTGATTGTCGGTTTTATTCACATCGTACTTGTGCGAGCAGCCAGATAATGTCAGTAGCTTGTCCTCTTCGGTCACTTCTACGCCGTCAAAAACAAACTCGTTTCGCGCATTTACCTCTTGCATAAATTTGCTAAAATCTTGATCGCTTGGCTTTGGATCTATGTAGTAAAAGTCGGTATCTGAATAAAATACCGCAAACACCTCAAATGTCAGCTTGCTTGTTCCTATTGTAAGATAAATGTTTCGGTTTGCCTTTGTAAAATCCAAATCCGTGAACTTAAATAGCTGTGAAAACCGCTGTCCATCGGGATTATCTTTGTTTTCGGTATGTCCGTAAATCACGGTATTTTGGATTAGGCTATCGGGCGCGCTAAGGTTTGCATAGTAATCGGCAAAATAACAGCCCCATCGGCTTTTTTCCTTTTTTTCATTATGTAATAGATAATAGTCGTTGTCTGAGCTTTGCATTACTACATTGTCGATTTCCGTACTTGGGATTTGCAGCCACGCTGTGGCATCTGTGTTTTCCGCTTTTGCCTTGCCAAGTGGGCTATCATTTGGTATTTCTATTTTTTGCGGTGCTTCGGGGAGCTTTGCTATCTCGTCATCGTTAATTTTGCTTTGCCTTATGCCAAGCACCGCCACAAATGCGATACATATTACAGCAGCTACTGCAACAGCAATATATATTTTCTTCTTTTTGTCTAGTTTCATAGCTTTCTTTCTGTGGCATTGTGTACCACTTTATTATGCAAATGACGGCGATAGACTTTTTTGTCTACCGCCGCCAGCTTGCGCTTATTTGTTACTGTTGCGGCACTACAGCAATTTTACTTTTGATTGTCCTACTCAAATGCCGTCTTTGCTGTACGCAACTTGATAAATGGCTCGAGTACAAGGACAATAATAAATCAAGTTGCTATATTTGTAAATAGTTTCTAAAATCGGGCGAAGATATTTTATCTTTCGTCAGTGGACACACCTGTTTGTGGGTTGCTATGTCCTGCCTTTTTGAAGGTTGCGTGAATAGTTTGGTCGGAGAGGACATTGGTAAATACATAGCTGTTTTTAGCGCCAATGCTCTTGCCATTTACCTGTACGTCCGCAATCTGATAGCCCTTGTCGGGAATAATGGTAAATCCTGCGCTTTCGCCTGCTCTTACCTTTACTCTTTCAGAGGTACTCATAGAGCCGCCCTGCCCTGCTGTGGCTTTGATGTAGAAATAGGTGTCTGAGGACGAGCCGCCGCCTGTAGAACCGCCGCCCTGATTACCGCCGCCACCGGGATTGTTGCTGCCTGTAAACGTCCAGCTTGCAGTTACGGTAACATTCTCAGCCGGCATAGTAAATGTAGTGCTTGCGTTACCTGCGTTTACTAGGCTTACCGTGCCTGTAGTAACTGTCCAGCCGTTAAAGCTGTAGTCAGTTTTTGTACCTGCATTGATAGTAACGGTGTCGCCGCTTGAGTAATTGCCTTTACCGCTTGCGCCTGTACCGCCGTCCAAAACAGTAACGGTATATGCGTTATATCCCAGCGCATAAGTAGAGAAGTTTTTCACATGCACCGTCATAAATTCTCCGCTTTGATCAATGCTGTAAAATTCGCCGTTTGCATCAGGTGTTGTGCTAAGCTTTTCAGGCTTTCCATTATGCATACGATATAGGCTTAGCCCTGCCTTGCTTTGCAAATCTGCCGGAATAGAGATGCGTATTTCGATAATATCGGCAAGGGTAGAGATTTTCTCGCCATTGGTTAATGTGTTGCCACTGCTATCCTTAACGGTTTTTAGTACCGATAAATCAAGCAGTAAATCAATCTTTTGGTTACCTGCAATGGCTTCAAGCTCGCTCTTGTCTTGAGTGCCTTCGGTTGTGGTTTTAAGATCAGCTGTGAATTTAAGCTCAACAGAGCCGTTTGCATCCACTGCTTTTTTCTCTTCGGGAGTTAAGGTTGAGTTAATGTTTGAATTGTTTAACAAATCATTCATTCCGCCTACTGCTACCTCAGGCGCATTTGGAGTGGCTTCTACCACAGTGTTTTTATCGCCATCTAGGAACTGCATATCTTTGCCTGTGATTGGCTTTCCTGCTACGTCGATTTTATCCGTGATAGTGATATCGCCATTTTTTATCACAAGGCTGTATGTACCCTCGGGTACATTATTGATAGTATATTTGCCGTTTGCATCCGTAGTAGCTGTAATCAAAGGATCGCTTGGAGTAAGAGTAACTTTTGCGCCTGCAAGGTTGCTGCCATCGCTATCCTTTACATTGCCGCTAACGGTAGTGGGTGCTTTTTTGGTTTTGATTGTCGCAGAGGCACTGGCTGTACCTGCCTTATGCTTATCGTTTTCCTTAACACGAGTATAGAATTTATACTCTGTATCGGCAGAAAGCGTGCTAAAGGTAGCATCTGTTTGCCAAGTAATTGTGCCGTCATTGTTTGTATCAATACCGTATTCCACGGCTTCGCCTGTTGGCGGTGTCACTGTTTTTAGCGTAATGCTGATATCTGTCTTTTTGTCTGCTATTTTGCTAGGCGCTGTAGATTGTGTGCCTGTGTAAGCTACTTTATCTGTCTTAATCTTAGTGCCTACACTGGTTACGCCTGCTGCATGGGTGTCGGTTTCCTTCACTCGTGCATAGAAATAGTAATCGGTATTCGCCGAAAGCCCTGTGAACGCATTACTGTCTTTCCATACGATTGTGCCTGTTATGCTATCGCTGTATCCATATTCGATTGTTTCGTTCGAAGGAGCTGTTTGCGCTTCTAGGGTTACGGTTGTGTCTGTTTTGATAGCTTTAGAGGCATCCGTAGCTGTTGCTTCTGTGCCTACATAAGCTACCTTTGTAATTTCAGCCTTTGTAAACTTGTAGGTATTTGCTGAATCTAAGGTGTAGTTGCCTTTCTTCGCGCCTTCCAGTGAGATATTTAGGGTTACTGTTTTGTTTTTGCCGACATTAGCATCAGCATAAACACCGACAGTATCTATCTTTACCGAAACATCGTCAGTACCCTCAACGTCTTTTAAGCCAAGCTTGCCGCTTGTCACTGTTCCTGCACTTGTGCTATTATCAAAAGCTTTTTTCACCACTAAGTCGCCGTCGGTAACGGTAAGTTTTTTTGCGGTGATAGCAAATGAAGTAGTCGTTGCAGATGTTGGCATTGCGTAGTTAGCAGCTGCTGCGCCTGTAAAGCCTTGCAGTAGCTGTAATGCCTGTGCCTACATCGATTTGTCCGCCTGTTACAGTAAAGGTAACATCGTCGTTGCCGATTTTATTGCTAACTGTGGCGGTAGGCGCTTGCGCCTTGCCATT
>JAVWEG010000002.1:56460-68581 GCA_036641735.1 Oscillospiraceae bacterium | reverse complement strand
CCCTCGAGCGACGATAATATTAATGAGACGATAAAGCAGGGCGCGCGCGCTACGGTGACAGAAAGCGTGCGCACAGTGCGCGGCGGTAAAAAAACCTGGGCATACAAGCTTGCGAGCGGCGACTATGTATTGGCGCGTAATGTTAAGGTGCTGCCCGATGCAAAACGAGCTTCGTTTACAAGCGCAAGCGTAAATAAAACGGATAACGGCGAGATAATTCGCTTTGACGGCGAGGGCACACCGCTTTGCTACACCTTGCGTGAGGGCAATATATTAACGCTCACATTCTACGATGCGGATTTTGCAGAGAGCTTTAATATTACAGGCTCTGAATTTATCACAGGAATGTCTAAATCTGCACAAAACGGCGGCGTACAATTAAAATTAGAATTAAATGCGGCAAACGAGCTTTGGGGCTGGGATATTCAATATAAAGACGGTACAACGCAATTATTTTTGAAAAAAGCACCGTGCAAAAGCAATGATTTTGCAAAGCCGCTCAGCGGTGTGCGCGTACTGCTAGATGCAGGGCACGGCGACAAGGACTCGGGCGCTATGGGAGTGGGCGGTGTAAACGCTCCTCTTGAAAAAGATGTAAACCTATCTGTGGCATTGAGCGCTAAATATTATCTTGAAAAGCTGGGAGCGACTGTGCTTACCACTCGAGCGGACGATACATTCAAGACGCTTGATGAAAGAATTATGATGATAAATGATGAAGCACCTGATTTTTTCATATCTTTACATCACAATTCCGTGGAGCTTAATGTAGATGCAAACGAATCTACAGGCACGGAGTGTTACTATTTTTATAAATGGCATCAGCCTCTTGCAGACACGCTTACGCAATTAGTGAGCGAGGCAGGAGCGCGCAACAACAGAGAGGCGCATTACGGATATTATTATGTTACACGCACTACAATGGCGCCTAGCGTACTGCTTGAAATAGGATTTATGGTAAACCCGAGTGAATATCAGCAGATAACAAATACCGACGTGATATCAAATGAGGGTGCCGCGATAGCACAAGGTATATTGCAAAGTGTAAAATAAAGGAGAATAATTATGAATAAAAAATGGGGCTTATTGCGTATTGCAAGCATAATGTGTAATGTGTATTGGGGCATATTTGCGGCTTTTGGGGCATTTGTTATTGGCATATGCCTAGTGCCGGCAACATACACGGTAACAGGCTGGGGGTATATGTTAACGGCAGGGATATTCGCTGTATTGTGGAGCGCTGTAGGCATATCTATGGGTATAATAGGGCTAAGGCTATATAACGGCAAGGGCAATAGCAAGGCGGTAAAAATATTGCCGCTGATACTGATATTATTTGAAATAGCAAGCTTATTAATCAGCATTATTGCAAAAACGTTTGACGTAGAAGTGATATGGCTTGATATAATAAATTTGGCGCTGCCTATTATTTATATAATAGGCGCGCGCCAAATTGCACATAAAGAAAGCTTATAATAAAACAAGCTATTCAATTTAATTTTACCATTCCAATACTTCGCCGTCTTTTGGGAAATTATTGCCGAACACCACTGCTTTTCCGTATCCCTTATAATTTCCTGCTTCCAATAAATCTACTTCGCTTACCACTTCGGAATGGCATAGAAGCACTACTGTTTCTATGCCGTTTTTTACTATCTGCACAGCCTGTGCTTTGTCTTGTGACAATACTATATTGTGCTTACACGCTGTTACAGGTATCATCTGCGCTGTAAGCTCACATTCTTCGCCAAGCTCTGCTACGCTGATAACGCTGATAACAGAAGTAAACCCGTTGCCCGTATGTAAAAAGCATACCTCGCGACATTCTTCTGTAGAATTGTACTCGCGCGAAGCAGGTATGCTGCCGTAACGCGCTTCATCTCCCGATACATTAATTAATTCCGCCACGCATTTTTTGCCCTCAAAGGACACACCGTTATCGCGCGGTTTTAGCTTACCGTTACCGCTAAAATGGAAAAACTGCTCATATTGATGTACACCATTGCCATAGAATTCATCATTTATTATAAATATATCAGGCTTTACAAACAATATTCTGCGGCTTGTAAATATACCGCCGCTCGCAAGATTTTGATATCCCAAATGCGCTCCGCGCACATAATCCGCCTTATCGGTAAAGCAGTAATTACCTTTAATCGGCATCGCAAGCTCGCTATATCCCCAGCTATTTACAGGTACGCTAAAATCCAGCTTGTCTACACGCGTAGTGTTGTGAGAAGCCACGCTTTTAAGCGTTCGGCGCACTTCGCTGTCCACATAAGTAAAACGGCCCGAATCAATAAGAACATCCTCGCCAAATGCCGACAAATCAATATGCAGCTGGTCTGCGTGTCCGTGGCCGCTGCCAAGACAGCCGCAATGAAAACGAAGCCAGGGTGACAGCGGAGAATGTGACGCGCGCAAAAAGTAATTGCCGCTATCCTCTAAGCAGCACGATGCGAGCTTGGGCTGTATCTGATGTATTTTAGCAAGATTTGCGTTAAATTCTTCGCCAAAATCCCATATATTTTCTTCAAATGACGTACCTGCCGCATAAAATTTTAATAATCCGTCATCAAAAAGCACTGCCGCCTGCGCTAAAATATCCCTTGCCATAATATCATCACTATCGCCCTGCATTGGTATATGTCCGTTTGGCTTTACCCATTTGCCGAGGGCGATTGCCATATTATGCGTAGAATTTAATAGCTCTTGTGGCAATTCATATCCATTTTGCTTTGCCACAAGCACTGTATCTAAAAAGCAATGCAGCACTTCACAATGGTACATAGGGCTTTGCTCCCACTGTGTGCCGTCACGAAACACCTGTAAATGTATCTCACGAGTAAGGCGCTGCGCCGCCATATCCGCCATAGCCTTATCGTTAAAATAAAGCCCTAATAAAAACAAGCCGTGGTCTTGCAATACGCCCCAATTGCTAAGCGCCTGAAAGTCTCCCGAGGTCTCGGTAAGATATTGCGCGTGCAAGTGCAGGCTTTCATCTAAGCGCTGCTTTAGCTCCTGTGAAAGCTTGCCGTATTTTTCAAATATCAGCATTGCGCGCAGCCAATTTTCTATACGTAATCCTGCTTCAAGGCTGCGCCAACAACCGTTTTTTGTTTTTTCACTAAGCTTTGCATTGTCTAGCCAGTCTGTAGCTATTACTTCAAAGCGCTTTGCATATTTATCGTCCTTTGTATATAAATAAGTTTTTGCCAATATCACAAATGCCGTGTGCCTATTAAGCGCATATATCCATTCGGGATCGCCCGACGGTATCAGCTCCCAAGCTATTTTGCCTGGGAACGTTACCGGTACATTAGTGCGCTCCATCTCCCAATGCTCTCTGAAAGTAAAAGTGCCTTGCAGCAGCTCATCTGCCAGCTCCATTGTAGCTGCCGCTGTATCGGGAAAATGTGCTTTGCAATAATCTGCCGCTTTCGCGGTATCTTGTGCGTATGCGATAAACTTATCCATAATGCCCTCCTGTTTTTAATGTTTTATTACCAGTAAAGCTTCCAATCTGTAAAGGCTCTTGTAAGCGCCTCCAAATAAAAATAATCGCCCCAGGTATTACATTCGTCTACTCCTCTGTCCTTTGGAATAGGATTAAAAGGTGATGCCTTTGCGTACACACCGTGCAATAAAAGCCCGTTTTCTTTGCCGCCCGAAGCAACAGCATAATTATCCATAAGACTTTTTAATATCTTCATTGCCATATTTTTATAATATTCGCCGTCTTCAGGCGCAAGATATTTGCTCATCTCAAACATTCCGCATACCGCAATAGCAGCAGCCGAAGAATCCTTAGGCTCGCCGTCACCGTCTGTGAAATCTAAATCCCAATACGGCACTAAATCATCGGGCAGCTTGCTGATAAAAAAGTCCGTTACCTTATGAAACAGCTCTATGCACTGCTCATCGTGAGTATCCTTATAGCTTAAAGCTGTGCCGTAAATGCTCCAAGCCTGTCCGCGCGCCCACGCAGAACCGTCTCTGTAGCCCTGTCGCGTTACTCCGTGCGTAGGCTCGCCTGTAGTTTTATCGAAAAAGTATGTGTGATATGTGGAATTATCCGGACGAATAAGATTGGCAAGGCTTGTTTTGGTATGACGGCGCGCTTTATCGGCATAGCTGTCATCGTCTGTTACCTCGCTTGCCCAATAAAGCAAAGGCACATTTAAAAGGCAATCTATAATCAGGCGGTAGTTATCCTCTGCGCCAAGCTCACCCCAAGCTTGTAAAAACTGTCCTTTTTCTTGAAAACGTGCCGCTAAATTATCAGCCGCCAAAATCGCCGCCTTTTTGCCTTGCACACTGCCTGTAAGCTTATAAGCCGCCACGCAGGACGGTGTATATAAAAATCCCATATCGTGATGATTAACGTCTATTTTATTTACAATGCGCTCGTAAAAGCTGTTCACCTGTTTTAATGCCGACGTTTTAAACGCATCATCGTGCGTAAATTCATAAGCAAGCCAATATTCACCCGTGAGAAAGCCCGTAGTCCATTCCACATTTTCTGTTTGTGCATATACACCGTTTACAGTATTTGAGTCCTCAAATTTATCTGTATATTTATCAAGATTTAATCTTAAAATATCCACTGCGTTTTCGATTGACTTTTGCAGCTCCTGTTTATTCATTTTGAACATCCTCTTTTCATCTTTTAAAGGAATACACATATTCCAAGATTTTGTCATTGTGCCAAATCCTGCTTCCTTGCCGTCGTTAGTAGCTACAAACAGATGCGTTGCCTCTCCGTTTTCCATTAATATAAACGGTCTATCCATATTACCCATAGTTTGTTTTGTGCCGTCCTGCCAAGTAATATCTCTGCTGCAAGCGCGCTCTTTATTTACGCTCCACGATATTCCGTCTGTGCTTTTGGCATATACTACACTGCCCACATCGTTTGTGTACGTACCTTTCCAGTCTTTAGCTATCATAGCATATCCAAAGTCCGTTTTCCATATAAACGGATCTTCAAGCACACCTTTTTCTACGGAAAAAATCGGCTCGTTGCACAGCCTTGTAAACGGCTTTGTGTAATGCTCCGCATACGCTACTCCGAGTGACATATCCGAAAACATATCTTTATCGGCATACGGCGGCTTTACATAAGTGCGGGTTTTATATACTAACAAGCAGCTACCGTCCTCATTTACGCAGGGCGCAGGATTTGATGTAAGAAAATTATCAAAATATCCGCTGCGCACATCAAGGCAAGGCTCATCGCGGCGCAGCCACGGTCCATTAATGCTTTTAGCTGTGGCAATGCCTATGCGCTTATTACTGCGCGCGCACAGCCACGTAGGATGCGTATTATTAAGGCTGCCATCGTGCGGAACATCGCACATAGGATAAGTGCTGCCCGTATAAAAAAGCACATATTCGTCGCCGCATTTTTGTATGGACGGATTATGCGTAACGCGCCCGTCCCAGTACTCTGCGCCTCGTGCCGAAAGCACTACCTCGGCAAATGTATACGGCCCTTGCGCAGTGTCGCTCACAGCACGCACTATTTCACTGGCTACCCCCCAGCCGGGGTGAAATGGCAATGTTTTCGGCCACCTTGAGGCAAACATATGATATCGTCCGTCCTCTGCTTTTATCACGCTTCCGCACCATACCCAGTATCCGTCCATTGCAAAGCCGCTGTCAAACGGTACTTTATCAAAATACTCGCCTATATTTTCAGCGTTTATATTCATTGTCATAGCTCCTTTTTAAAAAAGCTGCCACTACCAATAATGGTGATGGCAGCTATATATATATTAACCCTTTAATCCACTTGTGGCAATGCCTTGCACGAAAAATCTTTGGAATGCGATATATAAAACAAATACAGGAATAAGCGCCACACACGATGCCGCCATTATCAAATTGTATTCCGCTGAATACATCGTGATAAACATTCGTATACCGAGCTGAATTGTCTTTAATTTCTCGCTGTTAAAATAAATCATCGGTCCCATAAAATCGTTCCATACACTTACAAAGCTGAATATAGTAAGTGTGGCAAGCGAGGGCTTCGACAGCGGCAAAATAATTTTAGCGTAAATGCCATATTCTGATAAACCGTCAATACGCGCTGCTTCCAATAGCTCGTTTGGTATAGACATATAAAATGTACGCAATAAAAACACGCCAAAGGCTGTAAAGCTTTGCAGTAAAATGATAGACATATGCGTATCTACTAGGTGCATTTTATTCATCATAATGTATTGCGGCAGCATATATACTTGCCAGGGAATAGCGATAGTGGCAACATAGCAAAGGAATAATAAATCTCTGCCTTTAAATTTACATTTAGCAAATCCGTATGCCGCAAAGCTGGAAGTGATCAGCTGAATTATAGTGATTATAACTGTAAGCTTAAACGAGTTAAATGTAAATAACGCAAGCGGAATTTTAGACCAAATCTTGGAATAGTTTACCCATTGCGGCACTTCAGGTATCCACTTAAAGTTTAGGCTGAATACATCGGAATCAAGCTTTAGCGATGCCGACAGCATCCACAAAAGCGGTAATAGTGTAACGAATGTAATTACAATCAGCAGCACATATAAAAATGCGCGGCTCACTTTATTTTTCTTTTCAATCATTGTGAAACCCTCCTTTTATATGGCTTTATAAAAAGTCGTTAAATTTCTTTTCGGCACGGAACTGAAGCACCGTAATAGTACCCACTATTACAAGCAATACCATTGATGCAGCGCTCGTGGCACCGTAGTCCATAGCGATATAAAATTTATCGTAAATATAGTTTGCTATCATACGCGTAGAGTCTCCGGGGCCGCCCTCAGTCATCGTAAAGATAAGGTCGAATATTTTAAAGCTGTTAATTGTAAGCATCATAAATACAAAAAAGTGAGTGGGTGTAAGCATAGGAAAAGTGATACGCTTAAATCTTTGCCAGCCCGAAGCGCCGTCTATCATAGAAGCTTCGTACAGCGATGTTGGAATGTCCTGTAATGCCGCAAGATAAAGTATCATAAAGTAGCCCATATTTTTCCAAATATTAACAATAATAACCGCAGGCAGCGCCCACTTTGTGCTTGCCGTCCAGCCAGGCATATCCGTAATGCCAAACATTGCAAGTACATTGTTTATAGGTCCCATACGCGAAAACAAGTTGTTCCATACAGCGGCTATGGCCACAATAGATGCAACATATGGGAAGAATATCGCACTGCGGAAAAAATTAACTCCGCGCAGCTTTTTATTAAGCAGCATTGCAAGCCCCAAGCTTATTACAAGCGTTATTAAAACACTGAAAATTGTAAAAATAGCAGTGTTTCCAAGAACTATGCTGAAAGTGCTGTCTTTAAATAATTTAGTAAAGTTTTTCAGTCCTGCAAACTCCATTTTGTTAAAGCCGTCCCATTTGGCAAAGCTTAAAACAAATGAAAATGCTACAGGAATTAAAATAAAAATAAAAAATCCGATAAAATTAGGCAAGATAAAAGACAGCCCTATTAAAGTGTTTCGTGTGTTTAGCGACAAGCCTTTTTTTGTTTTTGCTTTTGATGTCTCCATAATATTCCTCCTCAATTAAAAATACAATGCAATGTCCGCTTCTTCATATAGATGCTTATCATACTCATCTATATGAAGAAGCGGGCTTTGAGTAAACGAAGCCCGCTTTGGATAATTTAAACCCGATTATTTGCCCTGAATTTCCTTAGAACGTGCAGCCATTTCTGCAAGTCCTTCGTCTATTGTTTTCTCTCCGAGCATAATTAAGCCGTGCTTTTCGCCGAGCATCTTGTTTACTTCGCCTACGTTATCTGCAATAGGACGATCAAGATATATTTGCTTTACGGCAAGTGCTTCAAGTGTGCCCTCAGGCATACCCGGCATACCTGCTACGCCTGCAAGAGTTTTGTCGTTAGCGCGTCCTGGGATACCGCCTGCCTTAGCATATTCCATTGCGCCCTCGTCGCCTGTAGCAAACTTTACAAATTCCCAAGCAGCGTCCGCTTTTTTGGAAGCAGCGTTAATTACAAGAGGAGTAGCTGAACCGATTGTTGTACCTGCTGCAACACCGTCCGGATGAGGAAGTGTGGCAACGCCCCATTTAATAGAGCTTTCTTTTGCTAAATCCTTAGATATCTGTGTTGCCAAATACCAAGTACCCATAGGCATCATACCGATTTCGCCTTTCGGGAACGGACCTGAATAATGGATTTTATTAGATGTTAGTTCGCCGTAATCCATTATGCTCTTGTCTTCGTTTTGCATGCGCAATGCCATCTCATAATATGGCTTAAAGAAGCTATAGTCTGTATCCATCATTGTGTGTTTGCCGTCTTGTACACCCCAGTTTTGTACTAAAGCCTGCCAAGTATGCATAAATGCGCCGTATTTCTTAGTAGTGCCTTCGCCTTGGGTTATCTTCTTAGCTGTTTCTTCAAATTGCTTCCAAGTCATATCATTTGTAGGATAAGCTACCTTAGCTGCATCAAATATGTCCTTGTTGTAGTACAGTACATAGTAGTCTGTACGTGCTGGCAAGCCATAGTTTTTGCCGCCGAATACAAAGTTATCGGCAAGGCCGTTGTATGCTGCTAGGTCAACACCGTCTTTTTTGATGTACTCTGTGATATCAAGTACTTGTCCCTTGTCTACCATACTCTTAGTAGTATCTGCATCCTTGATAAAGTAAGCATCTAAATCCGAACCGCCATTAAGCATAACGCTCAATTTGTTGGTGTAATCCGCTGCAACGATATCAATAATTTCTACCTTAATGTTAGGATTGGCTTTTTCAAAAGCTGCTACCACGTTTGATACAGTGGCATTAGCTGTGTAATCCCAAGTGGATACCTTGATGGTTACAGGCTCCTGTGTTACTGCCGAGCTTGCAGGTGTAGAAGCTACAGGTCCTGCTGTGCTGCTTGCAGGCTTTTCACCGCAAGAAGCGAATGTTGTTACTGCCAAAGCCGCAGTAAGCGTAAGTGCTGCTATCTTTTTTAAGTTCATTCTATTATCTCCTTCTATATTCACCATATTAAAGAGCTGCTGTGTGCAGCCCCATTTGATATTTACATTGTACAGCATTATTAATCGTTGCTAAATGTATTATTTATTCAAAAGATAATAGTATTTTAAGATAAATAATAAAAACGTAATACTATTTTACGATATAGCTTTATTTTACTGTCTTTGCGGCTATTGTAGCATATTATCTTGCGATTTCCACTATCTATCGATATAATATGTTTAGACTGCTTCTCTGCTAAACTATTGTCCTATTTTGAATGGAGGTACAATTTTGCACATCAACACAAAAAGCATCAAATTTAAAATTATCCTTTACACAATGCTATGTACTGCTATTGTTGGAATATTCAGCAATTTGTATCTGTATAATTATCTTAATAAAATAATAGTGCAAAAAGCAAACGATATTGACACTTTATATCTCGACACTATCAATAATCGCCTTGAAGATAGCTTTGCAAAGCTTACAGACTTTGCAAAGCTATGCGCCAGCAGCTCCGAGGCAGGCGATGTAATGAAATATAAAGGTGAAATTCCTCTTAACGTAAAAATGGATTTTATCAATGTGCAAAAAATGCTCAGCGAATATGCAAGCTCTACAGGAATGGTACAATACATTGACCGCCTTATGATTTTTAACGAAAGCGGGCATATCATACAAGCTGTAGTAAAGGATACAGGCAGCATTACCGATAATACCGATGTATTGCTTACTCGTGCTTATAAAGAGCGCAAAACCGCCGCGCCGTTTTCTATCTTAGAGCCGTCGCTCACTCCTCACAGCGATGAATGTTTCACTTATGTACTGCCTATATATGAGCTTGCTTATTACAATATAAATGCCTATGTATATATTGAAGTATCTAAAGATATCGTGCTTGAAGTATTAAAGCCATACGCTCGCAATAACGGTATTTTTGTATCTGTAGATGGCAGCGATACTCTTATATCACTTAACAAAGCTCAAAACCAGCTTATACCGCAAAACACAAATGACATAAAGCTAGGCGAAACCTTTGAGCAAGACGGTAATTCATATAAATTAGATGCGCAAAAAGTGCCCGGCACTTCACTTACCATTTATAATGTTACAGATATGTCTGCGCTCACTTTAAACAATCGCAAAATGATTTACACGCTTATAGTAGTACTTGCAAGTGTGCTTGTCGTCTCTCTTGGCATTTTAGTGATATCCACAAACTTTATTACCCGCCCTTTGCAAAAGCTTATTGAGCGCATTAAACGAATGTCTCAAAACGATTTCTCGTTTGATCCCGAAATAGAAAAAACTCCCGATGAAATAGGCGATGTAGGTAAAGTGATAAACGAAATGTGCTTATCGTTTAACAATTTACTTCACGAAACTACCGAGGCGAGCGAAGCCAAGAAAAATATAGAGATAGATTTATTGCAGTCTCAGGTAAACCCTCATTTTCTTTACAATACGCTCGACTCTATTCATTGGATGGCGGTAATACAAAAAAACCCGGGCATATGCAATATCACTCGCAGCTTATCTAATTTGCTTAAAAATATGGCAAAAGGCTTTTCGCAAAAAATACCTTTATCGGAAGAGCTTAAATTGCTCGACGACTATGTTACCATACAATCTATAAGATATATGGAAACCTTTGAGCTTGTTAACAATATCGACAAAAAATATTACGATTATAATATAGTAAAGCTCACTTTACAGCCTATTGTGGAAAACGCTATTTTCCACGGCATCGAGCCGTCCGGTGTATATGGCACTATCACTCTTACTGCGCACGAGGATGACAAATATCTTATTATTTCGGTTGAGGACTCGGGCATCGGTATGACACCCGAGGAAATATCCACAGTAATGACTGCCAGCAAAGCACGCGCTCGCACCTCTATGAGCGGCATAGGTGTAGGCAATGTAAATAACCGATTGCACCTTGTATACGGTGCAGGCTGTGGGCTTACTATAGAAAGTGTAAAAGGCGAATTTACGCGCATAAATATCCGAATATTAAAAGAAAAAGGCGAGGTGACGAGCAACGTACAGAATACTATTAGTAGATGATGAGCCAATTATACTGTCTGGAATAAAATTTCTTATAGATTGGCAAAATTTTGGTTGTGAAATAGCTGGCAGTGCGCGCAATGGCAAAACGGCGCTTGAAAGCATTGAAGCCTTACACCCCGACATAGTGATATGCGATATTAATATGCCTGTATTAAACGGGCTGGAAGTGCTGAAAGCTGCAAGCGAGCAAATATGTCCGCCTGTATTTGTGATGCTTACTAACCTTGAGGACTTTGATATGGCGCGAGATGCGATGAGATATCAAGCTGTGGATTATCTTTTAAAAACGCAGCTAGAGCCTGAAACTTTGGAAAAAAGCCTGGCACTTGCTATAGAGGAATGTAAAAAGCGCGGCAAGCTTGCGCGCGTAAATCAAGCAGACAGCTACATTGAGGATAATTTATCTTTGGTGGTGGCAGACAATATTAAGCGTATTTTAAATGCAAATAACAATGCCTATCCGCGCGATGCTCTAGAGGCTCTGCGCAGGCACGGCGCTTTTAGCTCGTACTGTTTTATACAGCTTATGATGGATTTTAGCGAATTGCCGTCACTTGTCACCTTTTCAAGCGAGGAGAAAAAGCGCTTGTTTGATTGGGAGAGCGAGGTGGTGGAAAAATTAGCGAGCAATGTATTTAAAAACTTTGCAATGCTGGATAAAGACGGATACGGGCAAAGCCTTACTCTGTTTTGTTATCAATACGAAAAAAATGATATCGTCGATGCACTTGAACGCTTTTACAAAAAGCTTGAAAACGCTTCTGCCAATATCACACAGTCTCGGCTTGCTTTGCTTGCCACAGATGTTTTCAGTGACGAAGCTTGTATATCTACTGCAATCGCTCAATATTACGCGCTTCGCGAATATTATGCGCTTAGCTCTTGTGCGCTGATGCTTGCGCAGCATTTACCTAAAATAAAGTACGAGCCTTTTAATATCAATGATATTTCCAATCGTTTAATAATGGAGCTCCGCGCCAAAAACATAGCCGAATGTCAAAATCTATTAAGCAGTGCAATTGCGCGCATTGAAGCTGCCCCCCACACGCAAAGCGATAC
>JAVWEG010000002.1:27313-56450 GCA_036641735.1 Oscillospiraceae bacterium | reverse complement strand
CATTAAACGCGTGTACAGAGCTGTACAGCGTAGCTGCTACGGTGTTAACCCCATTACTGCCTAAAGGCGCAGCAGGCGATTATTGGAGCAATACTTCCGCTGTAATACATTTTATACATCGCCTTGCCACACGCGATGCCGCCTTAGTGTGGCTGCGCGAGCTAAGCTCTCAAATAATAAAATGCTTGGAGCAGGTAACAAGCGCCAAAAGCGATATAGTGGAAAAGGCAAAGCAATATGTACACGAAAATGCAGATAAACGCATTATGCTGCAAGATGTGGCAAACTATGTAAATATTTCGCCCAGCTATTTATCCGCGCTATTTAAAAAAGAGTACAAAGCTAATTTTATAGATTATATTAATCAAACTAAAATGGAGCGAGCCTGTGAGCTGATACGCGAGGGTAAATATAGAATATACGAAATATCATATATGCTATCCTTTGAAAACGCATATTATTTTACCAAAGTATTTAAGCGCCATACAGGGCTTACGCCTACCGAATATCAGCGACAATTACGTGGAGAAAAAAGCAATGAATAAAAACGATATTTTTACAGCCTTGCATAATAAGCCGTTCCCCTTACTGGCAAATGAGATTAACGCATTTACAAGCAGTGAATGGACAAGCGCCGAATTGCAATTAATAGAAGCACGCGGCAAAGCCTATCTTGCCACTCCTACACCAATGCTGCCATATCATCTTTTCAGCGAATACCAAAAAAGCGGCAATAGAGAGTCTTACCAAAAGCCGTACTACGACAGGCGCGGACGTTTAATGGTATTTGCTATATTAGCTTGGCACAGCAAGGGTGCTTACGACTATGTAAATGCGCTTCAAGACATTATCTGGGAAATATGCTCCGAAGCCTTTTGGTGTCTTCCTGCACATTTTTTAGATGTAAATGGCGACGATTTGGACTTTGCTTCATACAGCACCACTATAGATTTGTTTGCGAGTGAAACCGCTTTTGCTTTAAGTGAAGCGCTTGAGCTTTGCTGTGAATACCTTGCACCAAATATAATAGCTATGGTGGACGAGCAGCTTTATAAAAGAATTTTCAATCCTTTTTTGGATAATGCAAATTTGCACCGTTTTGAGACTATGCGCAACAATTGGTCGGGTGTGTGCGGAGGAGCTGTGGGCGCTTGTGCCATTTACCGCATTAAAGATACCAAAATACTTAGCGCCGTTTTGCACAGAGTAGACAGCAGTATAAGCTTGTATATTTCTTCATTTGGCACAGACGGTGTATGCGTGGAGGGTGTAGATTACTGGAGCTATGGCTTTGGCTTTTACACAGCGTATGCAGACCTTTTGTATAAACGCACGGGCGGTGCGCTCGATTTATTATCAGATGAAAAATCAAAGGCAATCGCAAGCTCATTCAGTGCCTTTTATCTCGACGGCACAGCTACTATCAGCTTTTCGGACGGCAGCGAAGGCTCGGGATATCGAATGGGGCTTTTATGTTATCTTGCAAAGCATTGCAAAGGCATTTGCGTGCCGCCTGTGGAATGTGCAGCTCACGTGCTTGATGATACTTGCTACCGTTTTTGTCTTGGTATACGAGATATTTTGTGGTACGACAGCAAAGTACAGCACAGCACTATTACAGGCAATACGTATTTTGCAAATGCTAAATATTTTATTGCACACACAGGCGCTTTGGCACTTGCCGCTAAAGGCGGCAACAACGGAGAAAGCCATAATCATAACGACTGCGGTTCGTTTATTGTAGCTAAAAACGGTGTACAGCTTTTATGTGACCTCGGTGCAGGCTTATATGATGCCGCATATTTCAGCGATACGCGCTACGATATATTTGTTAATCGTTCCTGCTCACACAATGTCGCCATTATCGATAATAACGAACAAAAAGCAGGCGCGCAATATGCGTCCAAAAATGATATTGCAGATGACAATACCTTTTCCACAGAGCTTGGCGGATGCTATGAAAGCGATAAAATTAAAAGCTATCTGCGTAATATTAAAGCAGAAAACGGCAGTATCTTTCTTGAAGATACTTTCAGCTTTACCACAGCTTGCACCGTTACCGAGGTGTTTGTATCGCGCGCACCGATAATGCTTGAAAATAATTGCGCATATTTTGCACGCGGCACAGCGGAATTAAAGCTGCAATTTAAAAGCGGCGCAGCATCGCTTGACGAAACTATTTATACAGACCATCACGGAAATGCGGCAATTGCATACCGATTGCTCATCACTCTTGATGCCGCAAATAAATCGGTATTTAATGCAATAATTAAATAATTAATTAATAGGGAGAATATAATAATGTTAACATTAAAAGTAAAACATAAAGATGCAGTATTGGCAGAGATATCAAACCAAACCGATGCACAGCTATTGTATGAAGCAGAATATAAAGAGGGCGACAGCTTATATCTTGAATGTGATAAAACACCTTGCTATATTTATTTACAGCTAGAGGACACAATGCCCTTGTGCCTTGTGTATTTAAAAAATAATAAATATGAGCTTTCAGTGCCGTTTGGCGAAGCGCGCAGCTCATATTGCGCCAAAAGCTTTACAGGCACAAGACAATATTTGCGCGCACGTATGGCAAGTGAAGAGGAGATAAGCGCACATAGAGACTTAGCGCTTAATCCGTACGATTGCCACGCAAACACTTCTGTTTTCCCTCACGCAAAAGCGAATGTAGAAACCAGGGGCGAAGCGGTATTTGCGGCGCGCAACGCAATTAATGGCAACACCTCTAATGCAGGCCACGGTGTATGGCCGTACGAAAGCTGGGGAATACAGCGCCGTGAAGATGCCGAATATATAGTGGATTTTGGGCGCACAGTAGAAGCGGACGGCATAGGCATTACCATAAGATGCGATTTTCCTCACGACAATTACTGGCACCACGCAAGCATAGAGTTTTCCGATGGCTCACGCGAAATATTAAAGCTTGAAAAGAAAAGCGCCACTCAATATTTTGCCATAGCTAATCGCAATATTACGTGGGCAAAGCTGTGCGAAATGAAAAAGGACGAAACCGACGAAAGCCCGTTTCCTGCACTGACAGCAATATCAGTATATGGCAAAAGCATAATATAATTTTGACATAATTCATCACCTATACTATAATGGATAAATATTATAGTATAGGTGATGATTATTTATGGGGCTTATTGCGGATGCTAAATCTATACGGCACAAGGACCCTGCGGCTAAAAGCCTTGCAGAGGTTTTACTGCTGTACCCCGGATTTCACGCATTGATATTTTACAAGCTGTCCCACTTTTTGTACAGGCACCATCGCTTTTTTTTGGCTCGTACAGTAAGCCAGTGGGGACGCGGCTTTACAGGCATAGAGATACATCCCGGTGCCACCGTAGGCAGTGGGCTTTTTATTGACCACGGCGCAGGTGTGGTAATAGGCGAAACCGCCGAAATAGGCAATAATGTCACTTTATATCACGGTGTTACGCTTGGCGGCACAGGCAAAGATAAAGGCAAGCGCCACCCCACTGTATGTGACAATGTGCTGATAGGCGCAGGCTGTAAGGTTTTGGGGCCTATCACGCTCGGCGCTAACAGCCGTATAGGCGCTAACAGCGTGGTGCTGTCGTGCATACCTGCAAATGCCACTGCAATAGGTATCCCTGCACGTATAGTAAAAGTAAATGGCACTAAGCTGCGTGCAAGCGAGGATCTTAATCAGCGTGATTATCCTGATATTGTAAATCAGCGTATCCGTGATATTGAAGCAAGGCTGCGAGAGCTGGAGCTTGAGGACTGAAAATAATAAAGGCGGCACTTTTGCGGTGCCGCCTTTTGTTTATTAAATAATTCCCCACTCGTGGTCTTTTTTGTAATCGTGTACGTCTGCCCATTGTGCAGAATGAGATGAATAACCACCGTCACACACAAACTGCTGTCCTGTAACATACGATGCTTCGTCGCTTGCAAGATACAGCACCATATTGGCAATATCGTCCGCTTTGCCGAAACGATTTACAAGCGTGTGGTGCTTTAATATTTCAAAGCTGTCTTTTAATGCAGGTAGCTTTTGCGAGCGCTCTAACACGCTGTCGCTCAAGATAACGCCCGGCAAAATTGCATTGCAGCGGATTTTTTTGTCTGCATATTGTGCCGCAATAGAGCGTGTAAGTGAATTTAATCCGGCTTTGCACGCGGCATAAGCAGCCGCTCCGTCCTCACCGCGAATAGATGCGGTAGAGCTGATGTTTACTATACAGCCGCCGCCGTTTTCGATAAGATGCGGCAAGGTATATTTTGCCATAAGGAAATTGCCGCGCATATTAATCTGAAAATGCTTGTCCCATATTTCTATCGGTGTGTCCAGTAAATACCCTTCAGGCACTTGGAAAAACGCACAATTTACTACTACATCAAGCTTGCCATATGTAGCTATTGCTTTTTCCATAAGCGCTTTAATAGTGCTTTCGTCGCCCAAATCTGCTTGTACAAATATGGCTTCTCCACCGTTTTTCACTATTTCAGCGGCAGCTTCTTCACCTTTAGGGCTAATATCCGTCAATACTACCTTTGCACCGTTTTGTGCCAGCAGCTCTGCTATTCTGCGCCCTGTACCGCCGCCGCCACCTGCTGCGCCTGTAACTATTGCTACCTTGTTTTTATAACTAAACATATTAAATCCTCCATTTTTAAATTAATTCGTTATTTATTTTAATTCGGTATTTATTTTTAATTGTGTATTAATTTTTTTCCTGCCTTCATACCTGTAAGTAAAGCCACTACCACAAGCACACAAGCTGCAATGCCTACAAAGAAGCTTGGCACATAGCTGCCAAATCCATCATACATAAAGCCTATAAGCGATACACCTGCCGAGCCTATTAACGAAGTACCCATAGAGATATACGAGAATATTGAGCTGTAATCGCGTGAGCCAAATACGGTGCGTACCACAATAGGCACAAGCACTGCCGACATCGCCATTACAAACCCGAAGCAAAATGCACCTGCAAATGCTATAATCGGATTTCCGCCCGACACTATCAATAATACAAATGACAATGCGACTACAGCCGCGGCAATACTCATAGCGCCCTTTTGCCCGAGCTTATCATTGAGAAAGCCCAGTACTAATTTGCCCACTATATTGCCTATCATTACGCAAGATGTCATCGTACCGATAGCTGCTGCCGTCATACCCACAGATGCTGCAAATCCCGGTAAATGCTGCTGGAATGTGGTGCAAAGTGAGATAAATCCTGCTACTAAAAACACGCACACAAAAGCCACAGAGCGCACAGCATCTTTAGTGGATACTCCTGTAATGGCACTTTGAGCTGCTGCATTTCCATTTGCATCTACTGCTGTTTCTTCACTGCCGTAAGCTTGCATACCGCGGTCGGCAGGTTTAAAGTCTATTACAAAAAGACTAAAGGGCAATACCAAAATCATTGCTATTGCACCCACCAAAATATAAGATGGACGCCAGCCGTTTGTAGCCACAAAATTTGCCACTATCGGGCTGATAATCGCTCCGCCTATGCCTGAAAACGACATCGTAATACCCATTACAAGCCCTGTTCTTTTTTTGAACCAGTTACCTATCATTATAGGTGCTGGCAATACAAAAATAAATGCTCCGCAAATACCTACAACAGCGCCTGCAATATACCATTGCCATACAGCCGTAAATGTAGACATTAGCATAAATGTGCCTGAGCAAAGTGCTACTGCGCCGCTGATGAGCAGGCGAATATTAAGCTTTGGCAGCACCTTACCAACTACAGGCAAGGTAAATGCCAGAAACAGCCCCTGAATAGAAAGATACAGTGAAAACTCTCCCATACTAAAGCCCAATTCTTGGCATACGGGCTGGAAGAATATTCCTGCGCAGCTAGACAATGCACCTATTCCTCCCGCTTGCAAAAAGCAGCAAGCTACCATAATGAGCCACGCGCGATGTAATTTCTTTTTTGGCATTATTAAATTCCGTCCTTTCAATTTTGAGATTAATACCCCATAGCCTTTTTGAATTTAACCGTTAATTGCAAATATCGTTTTGATATGATAAAATAACAGTAAATTCTTATTGCTACAGTCTTATGGTATAACATTGATAAATGATTATCAAGCTATTCCGTTTGACGTAAGGTGACAAGTATTTGTCACTTTGTCATAGATTTAACAAATTATACTTTAACCGGAGGTGTATTGTGGACGACAAAAACTTTGGCGAAATATTAAAATTACTGTTAGATATATCAGGCGAAAAATGCGCCGTTCTTGCACAATATCTTAAATATGATACATCTTATATCAGTAAATGGCTCAGTGGCTCGCGCCTGCCTGCGTGCAAATGCCGTGAAGCTCTTGCCCTAAAGCTTTGTCGTTTTTTTATTACACACGCTGCACACGAGCGCCTTCCCGATTACGCCGCAGCTTTAGAGCTTGAAGTGCAGCCCTGGGAGCTTGCCGATTTGCGCAGCCTTTTATACGAGCATCTTTACAGCCATTTAAAACGTTCTCTTGAAATAAAGCCGTCTGCTGTAGCCGCTATGCCATTCTCCTTGCCAAACAGCGTATTGCTTTTAGACCGTGATGCCGCAAACACTTTAGTGGAAGAATCTATCAGGCAATATTGCAAAACAGCGCCTGAAAACGATATATATTTTATATCCACACATTCTCCGTCTCGATATCTGATAAAGGAATCTATAGATGAGCTGTACGAAAAAACAGTGTCTATATACGCGAATAAAACGCTCAATTTTTCGCAATTGCTAGAATGTAGCGACACTTGCAGTGCAGCTGAATACTGCAAAATTATTTTATTGCATATACATCATTCCATACGTGTGCATTACAGGCTTTATATAGGAAAAGCCGCCGATACTGTGCGCGTAATGGTAATTAAAAACTGTGTTTGCTCTATAGAGTTTTTTGATAATATGCTCGACCGTTTATATAGGTGCATTACCAAATCTCCCGAAATAGTAAACGATGTTTTTTATAAATATCAGCAGTTTTTAAATGCGAAAACACTGGTATTTCAGCACTGCACTATTGAGTCCTTATGCGTTAAACACTATTTTTCAAACTTTATTATGCAGCCTGATTTTGATTGTCTTATGCACACAATGCGTTCATTTTTATCTCCTACAGATTTAGAAAAACATTCAAATAGCGTTTTGCTTCCCGAGGACATAAAAGTGTTTTTAGGTGTACTGAACAATCCTGCCCTTCGCGGTAAAATACGTATTTTATTATACAAATCCGCTCTTATGGATTTTATTTTGTATGGCAAATCAGGGCTATTCGGCAATAGCTATACTGTATCCAAAAAAGACAGAATACAGCAGCTCGAGAGCCTTGTTTTTGCAGTAAAGTCCGACGATACCTTTGAGCTGCGCTTACTTGAAGATACGCATCCGCTCATCTCACGCAACAATCTTGATTGCTCGCTATATATGAACACAAGCTCAATGTTTGCGATGAAAGATGAAATAGCCGCTAGTGAATCAGGCTGTTATTTGTTTATTGATGATGGCGCTCTTCACGCTTTCAAACAGTTTTTTAACGAGCTATGGAACGACGATAACCCACAGAATTTGCTAAATTTATCGGTAGTTGATTTCCTTGAAAAAGGCATAGCCGTGATAAAAAATATGTAAAATATTTATTTATAAAATCAGCAATAATACCAATTGACTTTTAATAAAATCAAGTATAATATGTAATTATGAATAAAATGATGCTTATATATGATTTTATTTTATTCATAAAAGCCGCTTTCGTATGCAAAGCATCTAATTTTATTGCAAACACACGTTTAATGTAAAAAGGAGATCAAAATATGAAAAAATATTTACTGGTTTTATCTGTGTTAACCTTGGCATTTGCCTTTACTACCAGTGCCATTGCCGCGCCCCCTGTGCAGCCGCAGGTAGCTGAAAAGCCTACTTCCGTCGAAACCGTCTATCGAGAAGAAAATGCGCCTGCAATAGTGCCTTTTGATAAAGCTTTGGCAACAGAGCTTACAAAAGAGCAAAGGGCCTCATTTAAAGAGCTTGGCATAAATTTACCTCGCTCGGGCGGAGCTACTTGCCAAAGTTGTTTTAAAGGCGAATACACTTTCACTAACGTTCACACAAAAACACCCACTTATACCACCACTTGCGTCCATCATCGCAACGGAAGCGATTATTGCTGGAATGAAACTGACTATGCATACGTAGAATGTAATGTGTGCGGATACAGCTATACTACAGCGGCTGTTACTACACCTTATGTAGAATGTCACGGATTTTCGTAATATTAAAAAGCGTTCTTTAATATAAGCACATAAAACATACGAAAGCGCATATGTGTTTAAATATTGTTTTTACTACAGCAATTTTACTTTTGATTGCACTATTCAAAGCCTAGTCCTTGCTGTATGCAGCTTGAAAAATTTTGTGTACAAGGACAATAATGAGTCAAGTTGCCATATTTACGGCTCGTTTATAAAAGCCGCTATTATAACAATTAACAAAAAGGGGCTGTTGCCGATGTTTAACACATCTGCAACAGCCCCATTATATGGCTCTTCGCATCCTGCTTGAACCGGACACCTCTTCTGAGGCAAAAGCAGCCTGCGTTCTGCGCCGTGCGCGGCTTGTCCGCTCGTTTTTTGCCTCCACCTCCGCCTCGCTTTTTCCGCCACAGGCGGCGCTCAGCTTCGGTGCAGTTAACAGCCGCATTGCATCTGCCGAGCAGCAGTGCCGTCCGTTCAAGCCGCTTTAGTTTTTAAAAAATATAATGCACCATACGCTTGTGCGTATGGTGCATTATATGGCTCTTCCTGTCCGGCTTGAACGGACGACCCTGCGGTTAACAGCCGCATGCTCTACCGACTGAGCTAAGGAAGAATATTAATAAGTACCTAATACAAGGTACTTAAAAAGTATACTAATTATTACATCATTTGTCAATGCCTTTTGCCAAAATTATTGCCAAATTATATTTGAAAGTATAATTTAGCAAGGCAATTCGCGATAATACGTGCATTGCCTTGCCAAATTTAAGCTAAAATACACTCTCTACTATCTCACGGTTTTCGTTAAAAGTTATCGGAACAGCAGTATTGCGCGTGTAACGCAAAATATCCTTTACGCGAGCGCGTTCGTCTTTAGTGTACAGCATATATGCTACACCCTCTTTGCGCGCGCGCCCTGTGCGCCCTATGCGGTGAGTGTAGTACTCGTTAGAGCTTGGTACATCATAATTAAACACCGCATCTACGTCCGATACGTCTATGCCTCGTGCAGCCACATCTGTAGCCACAAGCACAGCTACCTTGCCGTCTTTGAAATTGCCCATTATCTCGTTTCGCTCACCCTGTGATAAATCTCCGTGCAAGCAATCGGCTACGAAATTAAGCTTTGCAAGCTGATTTGTAAGCATTGCCGTAGTGTATTTGGTATTGCAAAACACCATTACGCGCGCATAATGATTATTTACTATCAGCTCGGTAAGGTCGGCAAGCTTATTGCGCCCTGTGGTAAGAATAGTATACTGCGTAATATTCGGGCAGCTATCTAAAAGCGGCTCTACTGTTATTTCCTCTGCATCACGCTGATACAGCCAGCCAATATCCATTACCTCGCGGCTGATAGTGGCAGAAAACATTGCAAGGCACTCTTTGCTCTTAATAGTATCAAGTATTTTGCGCACATCTTTATAAAAGCCCATATTAAGCATTTCGTCCGCTTCGTCTAAAACCACAGTTTTCACCTTGTCTATGCTTATGGCACGTCTGTCGATTAAATCTTGCAATCTGCCTGGCGTAGCCACTATTACCTGCGAGCCTTTTTTAAGCTGCTCTATCTGACGAGTAATTTGCTGTCCGCCGTATACCGTGGTAACGCGTATGCTGGGATAATAATGCGCAAGCGCGCGTAAATCTTCGCTTATTTGCTGCGCCAGCTCACGCGTAGGCGCCATTACCACTGCCTGCGGATAAAGCTTGTCCTGCTCTATCCCCATTATTAGCGGAATACCAAAAGCGCAGGTTTTGCCTGTCCCTGTAGGTGCTTTTGCTATTATATCTTTTTTTTCAAGCATTACCGGTATTGCCTTTTCCTGTATCTCGGTCATCTCGGTAAATCCCATTTTTTCTACTGCCTTATGTATTTCCTCCGGCACGCAAAGCTCGGTGTAATTCATTTTAAGTCTCCCTTGAATAATTCATTATATAGTCTTATTGTATCACAGCTTAGCAAAAAAAGATATATTAGCTTTACTCAACACAATTGTAATCACCGCTATGATTGTGCTATACTATGCTTATCTTTTTGAAGGAGTGATATTATATGAATAATTCCAAAGTAAAAACTATTGTAAACGCAGCACTTTTCGCCGCAATAACTGCCGTTTTAGCGCAAATAATAGTACCTATCGGTGCTGTGCCTATCACGCTTGCCGTGCTTGGCGCTTATCTTGCAGGGCTTTTATTATCGCCTATGGCGGCAGTGGGCGCAATGCTTGCGTACCTTATGCTAGGCGCAGTAGGCGCCCCTGTATTTGCAGGCTTTATGGGCGGTATCGGCATATTGTTTGGCAAAACAGGCGGATATATAATAGGATATATTTTCATAGCATTTTTCACAAGCTACGCTGTAAAATATAGCGGAAAAGTGCCTGTAATTATTGCAGCTATGATACTGGGCTTATTTACTTGCTATGCGCTCGGCACAGTTTATTTTATGTTCATCACACATACTTCGCTCGTTAAAAGCCTTATGTTTTGCGTAATTCCTTTCATTATACCGGACACAATAAAGGGAGTATGCGCATATATGCTGGCTTTAGCGGTAAAAAAGCGTGTGCATTTACATTAATATTTATCTTTTGTTTGCAAAACGGCGCTCAATATTACACCGCTTATCACCATTACAGCGCCTACTGAGCTTTGTGCGCTCATACCCTCTCTACATATCAGCAGCACCCAAATGGGGCTAAGTATAGGCTCTATGCAAGTGATTAAGCTTGCTGTAATAGGCTGCGTATTTTGCATACCTTTAGCCATAAGAATATACGATAATCCAAGCTGAAATACACCGAGGAGTATGATAGTGAGTACAGGCACAAGGCTGTAGTTTGTTTGCGATATAAGCGACGGCAATCCGATAAGCCCTGCCAAAAGCTGTCCGTAAAAATATGATGACATTGCATCTGCGCTTTTGCCTGTATTTACAAGGAACACACCTGCATAAGCGCATCCGCTTGCTATGCCTATTATATCACCTATAATATTCCCAAGCTTTAGCCCGTCCAGCACAAAAAATACTATACCGCCTAGCACAAGCACAGTGGTATATATTTCTTTGCGACGCGGCTTTTGCTTTTTTACAAGGCACATATATAGCATTACAAATATAGGAGACGTATACATCAGCAAAATTGCGTTTGCGGCGCTTGTAAGCTTTGCGCACAGTACATATAAATACATAGTGAGGCACAGCGATACAGCGCTTTGCAAAATAGCCGCATTTAGCCGTAAACGGTGATGTGATGCAAAAAGATATGCAAAGGTTACCCCTGCCGCAATAATACCGCGTCCGCCATTAATGGCAAGCGGGGGCCACGGTGATAATCTGATGCACACACCGCCGATACTGCACATAAGAGCGGCACAAAGCAATAATAAAGCAGGTTTTTGCTTTCGCATACATTTCCCCCCTTGAATTTATAGCGTATCTATTATATTATTATATTAAGAGAGGCGGAGTGATTATGAATAATATATTCAGCGCTGCGGATATCCTATTGCCAAAGCAAGGCACTGATATGAAAAAATGGGCAGTGCTTGCGTGTGACCAGTATACAAGCGAGCCTGATTATTGGAACAAAGCAGAGGGAATTGTACGCAATTCTCCGTCTATGCTAAGGCTGATTCTCCCCGAAATATATCTTGAATACAAAGATGTAAATGAACGTGTAGAGCAAATACACGACAATATGCGCACAGCGTTAGATGATGTGCTTACCCTGAAAATGCACGGCTTTGTATATGTAGAAAGAGAAACGCAATCGGGCATACGCTGTGGCATAGTGGGCGCTGTGGATTTAGAAGCTTACAGCTACGATAAAAACACGCAGCCGCTAGTGCGCCCTACCGAAAACACAGTGGTAGAGCGCATACCTCCTCGCCTTGCGGTGCGCAGAGGCGCTATGATTGAAGCGCCGCATATACTTATGCTTATAGATGACGATAAGCAGTCGCTTATTGAGCCATACGAGGAGAAAAAGAAAGACCTTGAAATGCTGTATGACACAGAGCTTATGCTTGGTGGCGGACACATTAAAGGCTATGCCATTACAAGCGCAGAGGATATAGCGCATATTACAAATACAGTACAGCATTTTGCAGATAAAGACTATTTTGCCTGTAAATATCCAAATGCAAAAGCAGATGCACCGCTCGCGCTTGCAGTGGGTGACGGCAATCATTCGCTCGCTACAGCCAAAGCGTATTGGGAGGAAATAAAGCCCACTCTTACTGTGGCACAGCAATCTAATCACCCTGCGCGTTACTGCCTTGTAGAGCTTGTAAATATTCATTCCTCTGCTATCAATATAGAGCCTATACACAGAGTGCTTTTTGGTGCAGACGAAGGCAGCCTATTGCTGGAAGCCGCAGAGTATCTTAGCAGCGTAGGTGCTAAATTTTGTCCGTACAATGAGAATTTGCAGCACTTTATTAGCGTTGCAAAATCCTCTCAGCGCAGCTTTAGTATAATTAATCCGCCTTGTGCGCTCGCCACAGGATCGCTCGATGCGTTTTTAAGCCTTTATATAAAAACACATAAAGAGGTAAGCGTAGATTATGTACACGACGAAGCCTCGGTACGTGAGCTTGCCGCTAAAGGGCATATCGGGTTTATATTGCCGCCGTTTGCCAAGAGCGATATATTTAAAGGTGTACTGCTTGGCGGAGTGCTTCCTAAAAAAACATTTTCTATGGGTACAGCTCCCGAAAAAAGATATTATATGGAAGCAAGGCGCATAACGATATAGATTTATTTGCTTTATTCGGCATTAAATACTATAATAATTGCATTAAACTAATTTGGAGGCATTAATGGGTGTAAAATATACAAAACCGCGCGGCACGGCGGATATCTTGCCAAATGATAGCGGCAAGTGGGTGCGCCTTGAAGCAGAGCTGCGCCGTATTGTTTCGCTTTACGGGTTTAAAGAAATCAGGCTGCCTACTTTTGAAAGCACAGAAGTATTTGCAAGAGGTGTCGGAGACACTACGGATATTGTGGGCAAGGAGATGTACACATTTATCGACAAGGGCGATCGCAGCGTTACCCTGCGCCCTGAGGGTACGTCCGGAGTGGCGCGCGCTGTCCTTGAAAACGGCTTGCTGGGCAGCGAAGCTATGCCACTTAAAATGTATTATCTGCAAAGCTGTTTCAGATACGAAAAAGCGCAAAAAGGCCGCTTGCGCGAGTTTCATCAGCTTGGCATAGAATGTTTTGGCACTAACGATGCTGCGAGCGATGTGGAAGTAATTTCCGTAGCTGTGCAGATATTACGTGAGCTGGGGCTTAAAAACGTAAGCCTTGAAATTAACTCTATCGGCTGCAAAGCTTGCCGAAGTAAATATCACGATGCATTGCGAAGCTATTTTAAGGGGAACGAAAACGCACTTTGCGATACCTGTAAAGACCGCTTAGAGCGCAACCCTATGCGTATTCTTGATTGCAAAAGCGCCGATTGTGCGGCAATAGCGGCAAATGCGCCTATAATGCTGGATTATTTATGCGAGGATTGCAGTGAGCATTTTGATAAAGTAAAAGCTATACTTACAGCTCTTAATATAGAGTTTACAGTAAATCCCACTATTGTACGCGGACTTGATTATTATTCCAATACCGTATTTGAATTTGTACATAAAAGCGTGGGTACGCAAGGCACAATATGCGGCGGTGGCAGATACAACGGTCTTGTAGATGAATTTGCAGGGCCGCACACTCCTGCCGTAGGCTTTGGTATGGGATTAGAGCGCTTGATGCTTGCGCTTGAAGCGGAAAATATCGAGCCAAAAAAAGATGCTGTGCCTAAAATATATATTGCCAATATAGGAGCTGCCGCTCATATTACAGCGCAAAGGCTAGTGACGATGTGCAGGGAAAATGGCATATATGCAGTGTATGATGTTGTGGGACGCGGACTAAAGCCACAGATGAAATATGCGGACAAGCTTTGTGCCGAATACAGTATGGTATTGGGTGATGATGAAGTGACAAGCGGCAAAGCCTTGCTTAAATGTATGGCGGACGGCACAAGCACAGAGGTAAGCCTTGATGACGAAATAATTAAGCATTTAAATTAAATAGCTAATTAATTAAATAAATATTTATTGCCTGTGGATAAGGCAGAATAGGAAGATTATTATGGAGACAATGGGAACACTGCGCCGCACAGATTATTGCACAGAGCTTAGTGAAAAAGACATAAACCGCGAGATTACAGTAGCAGGCTCTATATCAAAATGCCGTGATAAAGGCGGAGTTGTTTTTGCCGATTTACGTGACACGAGCGGCATATTGCAAATGATATTTGATGAAAGCACCGATAAAGAAGTATTTGCGAAAGCAGAGACATTAAAAAGCGAATATGTGGTTATTGCCAAAGGAAAATTGCGCGAAAGAAGTGCAAAAACCGACAAGATAGCCACAGGCGCAATAGAGCTGTTTGTCACCGAGCTGCGCATATTGAGCGATGCCAAAACCACGCCGTTTGAGCTGCGTGACGAGATAAAGGTAAATGACGAATTGCGCTTAAAATACAGATATCTTGATTTACGCCGCCCCTGCGCACACTCCCCTCTTGTACTGCGCAGCCGCATAGCTAAAATAGTGAGAGATTACTATTACGGCAATCATTTTACAGAGATAGAAACACCTATGCTAATAGGCTCTACCCCCGAGGGCGCGCGCGATTATTTAGTGCCAAGCCGTGTTCAGCAAGGCCGCTTTTACGCGTTGCCGCAATCCCCTCAGCTATATAAGCAAATGCTTATGCTATCGGGATTTGATAGATATTTCCAAATAGCAAGATGCTTTCGCGATGAAGATTTACGTGCAGACCGTCAGCCGGAATTTACCCAGATAGATATGGAAATGGCATTTGTCACCGAAGACGATATTATGACAATGAACGAGGGGCTTGTAAATAAGATATTTAAAGACATATATAATATAGATTTAAATACTCCTTTTCTGCGTATGCCTTACAGCGAAGCTATGGCGCGTTTTGGCTCTGATAAGCCCGACACTCGCTTTGGCCTTGAGCTTGTAGATGTAACCGATACTGTAAAAAACAGTGAATTTGCAGTATTTAAAAACGCTATAGAGGCAGGCGGCTCTGTGCGCTTAATTAATGCCAAAGGTCTTAGCGACCGCTTATCGCGCAAAGAGATAGATAAGCTTGTAGAGGTGGCAAAAACCTATGGCGCTAAAGGGCTTGCTTATACTCGTCTCACGCAGGACGGCGAAACGTCAAGCTTTGAAAAATTTTTAAACGACAGCGAAAAAGCAGCTTTACGTGCTAAAGCAGATGCAAAAACAGGCGATGTGCTTTTGGTAGTGGCGGACGGCAATAATGACCACGTATTTGCGGCACTTGGCGCACTGCGTTTAGAAATAGCCAAAAAGTTTGAATTGTTTGATAAATCCGAATATAAATTTTTATGGGTTACGGATTTTCCTTTATTTGAATATTCCGAAGAGGAAGATAGATATATTGCAAAGCATCACCCGTTTACAATGCCAAAGGACGAGGACTTGGATAAGGTGGAATCAAACCCCGGCGAGTGCAGAGCTAAAGCATACGATATGGTGCTAAACGGCTGTGAGCTTGGCGGCGGCTCTATTCGTATTAACGATCCTGTACTGCAAGCGCGTATGTTTAAGGCTCTTGGCTTTACGCAAGAGCGCGCTCAGCAAAACTTTGGATACCTTATGGAGGCATACGAGTACGGAGCGCCTCCTCACGGAGGTATGGCATTTGGGTTCGACCGTCTTGTAATGCTGATGCTCGGGTGCGACAGTATCCGTGACGTAATTGCATTTCCTAAAGTGCAAAATGCAAGTGAGCTTATGACAGGCTGCCCAAACACTGTAGAAGAAAAGCAGCTAAAGGAGCTTGGAATAAGCGCAGAACAAGAAAATTAAATAATATATTAATAATGGGTAATTATAAAACGACAAGTTTTATAATCACCCATTATTTGCAAAACAAAAAAGCAAAGCTTCTGCAAATATTGTGCTGTATGTTTATTTATGTTATAA
Organism: Oscillospiraceae bacterium; assembly: GCA_036641735.1. Lineage (GTDB taxonomy): Bacteria > Bacillota > Clostridia > Oscillospirales > Ruminococcaceae > JAGPHI01. Next base: position 40,131 of record JAVWEG010000002.1, on the reverse strand, counting down.
TAACCGCACGGTGTACCCAAAATCAAAGATTTTGACACCTGAGCGAACATTGAAACACGCAAAAGCGGAGCACCGCTTTTGTTGTACGCAGCAAAGCTGCGGTGTGTGTTATAATAACCGCACGGTGTACCCAAAATCGAAGATTTTGACACCTGAGCGAACATTGAAACATAGCAATCCCTCACGGGCTTGCTGTAGCGCAGCAAAGCTGCGGATATGTTATTATTATTATATAAATTAATTTTACAAAGGTGGTGGATAGCTATGAAAAAAAGTAGATTTCGCAGCCTGCTTGCAATAGCGGCGGCATTGTGCATAGCTGTGTCACTGTGCGTACCTGTGAACGCTGCCGCAAAGCGTATAAGCTTTACTTTTACTCGCAATGATACAGAATATGCACGCAAAACAAACAATACTCCCACACGGCATACCGCCGAGGTTAACCCCAGCATAAAAGGCATTGAAGGATATATCGTAATGTATGCGCGCACTCATTCCGGAGACGGTACAAAATTGGCAAAGCCCGATAAAGCCGTAGCCGCACCTTCGCAGTGCGGAGTGTATAAAGCAATAGTAGAATTTAGCAAAAGCTCAGGATATCTGTGTGAAAACGGCACCTTAATGCAAGAATATGACAATGCACTCACTATCCGTCGTATTCACCAAACGGCGCCTGAATTACATTCAAGCTCTGCTGACCTTGTGGAAAACGAGGATAGGCAAGGCGGCACAATATCGGTGGGCGGTCTAGGTGTTTTGTCTACAATGTGGAGCTCGGGAGTAACGCCTATATATTCTTGGAGTGTAGGCAGTAATGAAGTAGTGCAGATGGAAGAAGGAAAGCCTGCTCGCTTTACAGCGCTTGCCCCCGGCAAAGCTATACTTACAGTGCATTTGCCCGAGGATAATAACCATTATGCGAGCGAAGAAACAAGCTATACCGTAACCGTTACCTCCGATAAAGAAATAGTGGGCAATGGATATAAGCTGGTAGGCGATAAGGCAGTGGGCAGCGATTGGTTTCGCTCCTCTGTAGAAGTGGTAGCGCAAAAAGGCAATAGCGGTATAGTGGTAACGGGGCCAAACCCCGTAACTGATGACGGCATTACTTCGCTCGGAGTGCAGATAAAAGCAATAGACGGCTCGCTATCCTCTGATGTGCAGATAAAAGTAAAAAAAGATTCCACTGCACCGCTCATTGAAAACATCAGCGTAAACGACAGCCCGTGGAGCGATGCACCTCTTGGCGAAAGCGCGTGGGCAGCCGCAACAAGCCTCACTGTAAAAGCTCAGATAAAAGACGAAGCAAGCGGTATTGCAAAGATGGAATATCGTATAGATAATGGCGAATACCAAAGCGACGAAAACGACGAGCTTGAAGCGGAGGGCATAAAAAGCATACCCTACGCACACACTATTTCAAGCGGAGGCGCTCACACTTTATGGCTGCGCGTCACCGATTGGGCAGGCAATCGCACCGAGAAAAGCATCGGCATTAATCTCGGAATAACAGCGCCTAAGCAAGGTGATACTTCATCATCGTCTGTGCCGCCAAGCGCAGATGCTATTACCACCCCCACACAGGGAATGACGGATTTAAAAGCAAGGCTTGATTATTTACACAAAAGTAATATAGAAGCCACCGTGGCAGGCGATGTAAAAGCTAATGCCAATTATATCGAAAAAACTTTAGATATGTATAAAGAGCTGTCTGTACCCGAACGCGCTGCGCTTGGGGCAGAGGATCTTGTAGCCCTTGAGCAGTATTTTACTATGCTATATTTGCAAACAGGGCGCGCTCCGAGTGATTTAAAACCGTTGTTTACTTTTACCGAAAAAATAGAAAGCAGCCAAAGCAGCTCTTCTATATCACAGCCTAAAGAAAGCGCAAGCGAAGCTGCGGCGCGCGAAGAAAACATACCTGCCGCAAGCAATGCTGCGCCTAAGGCGGCAAGCAGCGAAGTAAATATTAAAAAAGACGGTACAAATAATATAAAGCTACTTGGAGCGGCAATACCGATAGTGGTGCTGATAGCCGCAATAAGCATATACTTTGTGTGGAAAAAGAAGCTTAATGCAGAGCAGGACAATGCACCGTCAGCACAAGCACCCGAAGATGAGCTTACTCAGCTGGAGCGTATGCTTGATAGCGAAACCTATAATAAAGACAGCTACGACGATTTTGACGATTTGCTTTAATGCAAAATTTAAATTACATATATTTTAAACAAGGAGATTTAAATGGACTGGATAGATATTAAAGTAAAAGTGCCGCTTGCAGATGCAGAGCTTTGCGAAGCAATATCTACAGAGCTTGCCGAGGACGGAATATATATAGAAGATTATTCAAGCCTTGAAAAAGAAGTGGAAGAAATAGCGCACGTGGACTTGATAGAAAAAGATTTATTAAATAAATGCCGCGACGAAGTAATTGTTCATTTATACGCAAACAGTGCCGATAAATGCGTAACCCTTGTAAACGCTTTGCAAAGCAAGCTATTGGCTGCAAATATACAATATCATATAGATAATGTGGATATAAAAGAAGAAGACTTTGCAAATGGCTGGCGCAAATATTATCACGCACGCGACATTGGCAATCGCCTTGCCATAGTGCCAAGCTGGGAAGAATATAACACAAGCCGCATCATTATCCGCCTAGATCCCGGGCTTGCCTTCGGCACAGGCACACACGAAACCACAAGCCTGTGTTTATCCGTTTTAGACGAGCGTGTACACGGTGGGGAGCGCGTACTGGACATTGGCACAGGCAGCGGCATACTTGCCATTGCAGCGCTAAAGCTGGGCGCAGCACAAGCTGACGGTGTGGATATAGATCCCGTGTGCGTGCGCACAGCAGGCGAAAATGCCTTGCTTAATAATGTAAACGACCATTTTAAAGTGCTGATAGGTGATTTATCCGATAAGGCAACAGGTAAATACGATATAATATGCGCTAATATAGTAGCTAATGCCATTATCGGCTTATCCCCGTCTATAAAGCCATTGCTTGCCGATAACGGAATATTTATCGCAAGCGGTATAATAAAAGACCGCGCAGCACAGGTGCAATCAGCGATAATTGCATCGGGGCTTACTATAGAAAAGATATTAACCGATAAGGACTGGGTGCTTATAATTTCACACAAAGCATAAAAAGCCATTTGCACCCTCTCAAAACTATTTTATGAATTGATTGTTAAACTTTTGACAATATTACTAAAACTCTTTGCGCAAACTGACAACATTCGTCGGATTGTACATTGATATTTTTTTAACGATATGTTATACTTTGGTCAAGCTAAAACACATAAATAACAGGAGGGTATTATAATATGGCAGAAAAAGCGAAGGTAGCAGTAGAAGCCGCGAAAAATCCGGTATATGAAGCAATAGACGTATTAGTATCTAAAGCACAAAAGGCATTGGAAGAATTTATGGTGCTGGACCAAGATGCTATAGATAATATAGTACACGAAATGGCATTGGCAGGGCTTGACAAGCATCAAGAGCTTGCACGTATGGCTATAGAGGAAACAGGGCGCGGTGTGTACGAGGACAAGGTTATTAAAAATATGTTTGCCACTGAATACATTTGGCATAATATTAAAAAAGAAAAAACCGTTGGCATACTTGAAGAAAACGAAATGGAAAACTTTGTGGTAGTAGCAGAGCCTATCGGCGTAATCTGCGGTGTTACACCTACTACGAACCCTACCTCCACCACTTTATTTAAGAGCCTTATTGCAGTAAAAACGCGCAATCCTATTATATTCGGCTTTCATCCGTCGGCACAAAAATGCTCTGTAGAAGCAGCGCGTATAGTGCGTGATGCGGCTATTAAAGCAGGCGCTCCCGTTAACTGTATCCAGTGGATAGATACTCCGTCTATAGATGCGACACAGGCGCTGATGAATCACCCAGGTGTTGCCACTATTCTTGCCACAGGCGGTCCCGGAATGGTAAAGAGCGCGTATTCCTGCGGCAAGCCTGCGCTTGGTGTAGGCCCCGGCAACGTGCCTTGCTATATTGAAAAGTCTTGCCATCTGCACCGCGCTTGCACAGACCTTATGATGAGCAAAACCTTTGATAATGGTATGATTTGCGCTTCAGAGCAAGCCGTAATAGTGGATAAAGATATCAGCAAAGAATTTGAAGATTATATGAAGCTGAATAACTGCTATTTCCTTAATAAAGAAGAGACAGAAAAGCTTACAAAATATATGTTCCCCGATCCTAACAAGGGTGTATTTGCACCTGTAGTAGGTATGAGTGCTAACTGGATAGCCGAGCAAGCAGGCTTAAATGTACCGAAAGCCACTAAGATATTGATAGCGCCGCTGCCTGAGCCAAGTGCTAAATATAAGCTTAGCTTTGAAAAGCTGTCCCCTGTGCTTGCTTATTTTGTATGTAAAGACCAAAATCAGGGCTTTGAATATGCCGAGACAATGCTGGAGCTTGGCGGTCTTGGACATTCTGCCGTTATCCATACGGGCGAAGCCGCCATTGCCGATGCTTACGGAGCTGCGATGAAGGTAGGCCGCATTATAGTAAACAGCCCATCTTCACAAGGTGCTATAGGTGATATTTACAATACCAATACTCCGTCGCTCACACTTGGCTGTGGCTCTTATGGCAAAAACTCCGTGTCACAAAACGTAACTACTGTAAACCTTATCAACAAAAAGCGCATCGCAAAGAGGAGAGTAAATATGCAATGGTTTAAAGTACCGCCTAAGATTTACTTTGAGGAAGACTCTATCCAATACCTCGAGAAAATGGAGGATATCTCACGCGCATTTATAGTTACCGATCCTATGATGGTAAAGCTTGGCAATGTGGATAAAGTATTGTATTACTTGCGCAAGCGCGAGGTATATTGCCATAGCGAAATATACTCCGATGTAGAGTCCGATCCATCTGTAGAGTGCATTATGCGCGGTGTAGAGGCAATGCGCCAGTTCCAGCCTGATGTTATCATTGCTATCGGCGGCGGCTCTGCAATAGATGCCGCTAAGGGTATGTGGCTGTTTTACGAGCATCCCGATACAAGCTTCGACGGCTTACGTCAGCGCTTTTTGGATATCCGTAAACGCGCATTTACATTCCCGAAGCTTGGCGAAAAAACAAAGCTGGTAGCTATCCCCACCACTTCCGGTACAGGCTCCGAGGTTACAAGCTTCGCAGTTATCACAGATAAGCTAAATGGCAATATTAAATATCCGCTTGCCGACTATAGCCTTACTCCTGACGTTGCTATTATAGATCCGCAATTCACTTGGTCTATGCCAAAAAGCATTGTGGCTGATACAGGGCTTGACGTATTAACACACGCTATTGAAGCATATGTATCCGTAATGGCATCAGATTATACCGACGGCTTAGCCTTGCACGCAATATATATGGTGTACACCTATCTTGAGCGCTCGTTTACAGAGGGCGACCACAAGGCGCGCGAGAAAATGCACAATGCATCCGCTATAGCAGGTATGGCATTTACTAACGCATTCTTAGGGCTTAATCACTCTATGGCACATAAGCTTGGCGGCGAATTTCACATTCCTCACGGCCGCGCAAACGCTATACTATTGCCTTATGTAATAGAGTATAATGCAAAACGTCCTACCAAGTTTGCCTCATTCCCGAAATACAAGGAATATATTGCCGATACACGCTATGCCAAAATCTCTAAGCATTTAGGCTTGCCTGCTTCCACTACAGAAGAGGGCGTAAAGAGCCTTGTGGAAATGGCACGCGGACTGATGAAGGCAACAGAACGTCCTTTAACTATCAAGGACTGCGGCATAAAAGAGGGCGAGTTCCTATCTAAGGTAGACGAGCTTTCATACAAGGCATTTGAGGATCAATGCACCACAGCAAACCCTGTATATCCTTTAGTAAGCGAAATAAAAGATTTATACCTAAAGGCATATTACGGCAAATAAAAATCCAAGATAAATTAAAAGGCTGTTGCAAATTTTGCAACAGCCTTTTTTATAAATAAATTTACATAAGTATAGTAATTACTATAAGTGCTAATGTAAGCAAAAGATAAAGTGCCATACCGGGCGCTGTAATAGAGGCGGCAAACGCATTGTTCGGCATTTCCTGTACAGCACCTTCAAAGTGCAGACGGCGATTTATAAGTGTGAATATTATCACTATAATTCCTATAAATATGCTGATAAGCACAAACAATCCCAATATCATCATACCTACTTCACTAGTAGATAAAAGCGGTGCTATCACCATACCTATTGCATTGATAAAAATATGCAGGAAAATAGATAAAGCGATTTTGCGCGTTTTTGCCATAACGTATGCGAAGATTACTCCGAGTGCAAACGCATATAAAAGCTGTGATAAATTAGCGTGAAACATTGCAAACGCAAGCGCGCTAAGTACGATATATGCCACATCTCCATAGCCTGCAAGCTTTTTATATAATATGTATCTGAACATTATTTCTTCGCCTATGGGAGCCAGCAATACCCCAAACAATATATTATATATAATGCCGCTGGACTCTTGCAGATTTAACAGCGGATTAATAACAGGCTCGCCCTTTAAAAAGCCTATGCCCATTACCAGTAGCACGGATACCATATTAAATAAATACATTGTCGCAAGGCATATAAATACAGTGCGCAATATTTTGCCAAAGCCGAAAGTCTCGCGCGCTCTTGGCACATCGGTATTAGCTATGCGCCGCGCCATAAACAAGTATATCGGCACGGCAATAAGATACAAAGGTACATAGCTTATTACCCACATACTGTAGGGCTTTTCCATAAAATTCGGCATTAGCATATTTACAATTACAGCAAGTATTCCCTGCCCCAGCTGTGTTACCGCCATCATAACAAAAAGCGATAAGCCCACTCGTGACACGTTTTTTTTAAACGGCACGTTTTCTATTTTGTCCATATGCCCTCCTATGCTTTTATTGTTGCCTTGCGTAAAAGCGCTACTCCTATGCCCAAAGCAACAAGTGCGGCAGCGCATACCAAAATTATTATACCACCGCTGCCAAGTGCTGTAAAGACATCTGATATTGAGCAGACAATATTGCCAAGTAGAGTACTGCGGTCATCTGCTTTAATGTATTTACCGATTGAGCCGCCGAATAAAAAGAAGCTCATCATTATAAAATAAAATATCCAAAACGCTTTTTTGCCAAAGCGCTGTACCGTAGCCGCAATAAAAATCCCTACGCACATAATCCCTATCAATACAGGCAGTGCTATTTTAATAAAATCAAAGCTGAATATATTTATAAATGTCTCGTCAAACGAAAGCCGCGGAAAAAATAATTTGCCAAGCGCCATATCCAATATGCTTAAAAAGGCAAGCTCTGCAAGCGAAGCTACACCGAGCGCCAGCATACTAACAAGCTCTGTGATAATAAAATCCTTGCGCGTGCGCCCCATACTTACTGCAAGCTCTAGCCCTGTGCTAAAAGACATAATTATAAACATAAAATAGAATATTGCCGTAAACATAAGCCCCATCAAAACACCGACATTGGCATAAGCATCTTCTTTTGCAAATATATATACAAAAGATGCCACAATAAATCCAAATACCCAGCCACCAAGCATTATTAAAAAAAGCCCGATAAAATTATCTTTACAAAGGTATATTTCCTGCTTTATTTTACTCATCATTTTTACCTCACAGTCAGCTTACGGCTGAAAAAATAATTTAATGCTGTCGTTAAAATACTCACTGTCAGCAGAATTGCTATAACAAAGGTGTTGATATCATTAAATAAGCCCATAACAGGAGCTATAATTTTAGTGAATATTTTTTCGCTATCGCCAAAGCCTATAAGAAATCCGAATAATCCGCCCATAATTAGACAAACGATAATATATAGCGCCATACCCAGCTTGCCAAAGCGCACAGATAAAATCCCGATACTCTCGCCCACACAGGCAAGGCACAGCATAACAAAGGCAAGCATCAATAATATTGATATATTATTCTGCGATATGTCTATAATGGTAACACCCAAAAGCTTATTAAATACAAATGCACCTAATATAGCTTCTACCGTAAAGCCTGCCACTGTCGCAAGCTTAGATATCTGTGCGCCCCAAAAATAATGCCGACGTGAAGCGCCCATTGATATAGCAATATTGCTGTAATACGCAAAGCCGGACATAGCCCCTGCAAAAGGCATTACGACAAGCATCCCGAGATACATAGAAAACATTTGCAGATTATCGTCTGCTCCTACAGGATAAGCAAGCTTGCAAAACACAAATGCGCCCATTAATATTGCAAGCATAATCGCGATTAATTTAGCTGAATTTAAAATTGTATATTTTACGCTTTTAAGCATTTTTAGCACTCTCCTCACGCACAGCTTCGCTGTTTTGCGTAAGATGTACAAATATTTTTTGCAGTGACACAGCCGACACATCTACGTCTTGCCCTGCGCATTTATCCTCCATTTCGGCACAGCTCTTGCGCACGCATACGGTTTTTTGCCTGCCAATGCCTTCCTCGTGTAATATCTGTATGCCGCGCGTCAGCTCGTCTACTATATCTGCCTTGCCTGATATATAGCTAAATTGCGCCACTAATTCCTCTGTATTGCCCATCTCCATAATTTTGCCGTCGTCCATCAAAATTACTTCCTCTAGCACATTAGCGGCTTCCTCAATAATATGCGTGGATATGATAAAGGTGCGCCCTGTTTGCGTATAGTCCTCTATCAAAAGCTCGTAAAACTGTTCGCGTGCCACTACATCAAGCCCTGCCACAGGCTCATCGAGCATAGTTATCGGTGCGCGCGATGCCAGCGCTATCACAATAGTCACCATACTCATCATACCCTTAGACAGCTTATAAATGCGTTTTTTCTTATCAAGCTTAAATGCCTCCACAAGCTTGTTTGCATATTCCTTATCCCAATTAGGATAATATACACTTGCCGCGCGCAAGTATTCCTTTACCTTTAAGGTGTTTTGCCCAAACATCAGCATAGGCGATAGCTCGCGTGAAAAGCATATATTGCACAGTGCTTTTTCATTTTCCCATACCTTGTCGCCGCCGTAGGTTACTTCGCCCGAATTATGCGTATTTTGCGCCGTTAATATACTTAAAAGTGTAGTTTTGCCTGCGCCGTTGCGCCCTATCAGCCCGTATATTTTATTGGGTTCTATACTAATAGTAATATTATGTAAAACTTCTTTTTTACCGTAGCTCTTTACTAAATTTTCCGCTTTTAACACTTTTGCTTCCATCACACATTCTCCTTTGTTGTTTCTGTTTGTATCATTGTTATAAGCTCATTTTCGCTAATGCCGAGGCTTTTTGCCTCTTGCACTAAGGTTTTAATATACTCCGAAATAAAGCTCGTTTTGCGTTTTGTTATTATTATGTCTTTGGCGCCGCTTGCCACAAACATACCTATTCCCCTTTTCTTGTATAAAATATTATCGTCTACCAGCAAATTAATGCCCTTTGCCGCTGTGGCAGGATTAATGCTGTAGAGCTTTGCAAGCTCGTTTGTGGACGGCACTTGCTCGTCCTCACGCAAAATATCGCGCAATATGTCGTCCTCCAGCATTTTACCAATCTGTAAAAATATAGATGAATTATTATCTAAATTGCCGCGCAAATCTTTCGCCTCCTTAGTTGGTTCATTACTACTGTAACTAACTATATAACATCTGCTTTGTAATGTCAACAGTTTTTTTAAAATTTAATAATAAAGTAATTGTTTGCGACGGGGATGTGTTATAATAACCACACGGTGTTACCAAAATCGAAGATTTTGACACCTGAGTGAACATTGAAACACGCAAAAGTGACACATCACTTTTGTTGTGCGCAGCGAAGCTGCGAGATGTGTTATAATAACATTAGCGTCTTTATTTTGATTTAAAATATAATAAATACGGAGGTAAAATAAATGGAAAAGCATATTACCGAGGCAGGCAATGTATTAAATGAGCGCGGCGAAATAAATGCAGGATATTCCAATCATTCTGTCCTCACTTATAAAAGGGCAGACATTAAAGCCCCTTTTTACCGCATAAAAGAGTGGGACTTTTATCAGATACAAGACAAGGAAAAATGTTTGCAATTCACCTTTGGCCACGCATCGTATGCAGGGCAAGTGGGTGTAATGTTGTTTGATTATAAAAAGGGCGAGATGATAGCAGACCTCGGCAAAATATTGGTTTTACCGTTTAACAAGCTGCATTTACCCGAAAATGCCGAAGCTGACAGCGATATTGTGTACAAAAATGGTAAAGTTCGCTTGCGCTTTAAAACCGAGGAAAAGGTAAGATATCTGTCCTTCGAGGCAGAAGATTTTGAGGCAGAGATTACCTTAGAGCGCAAAAATCCCGATAGCCTTGTAATTAATATACCATTTAATGAATATAAAACAGCATTTTACTATAATCAAAAAATAAATTGTATGACAGCTTGCGGCAAGGTAAAATACAAAGGTAAAGAATACAATTTCGGTGAAGAAGCTTACGGATTGTTGGATTGGGGCAGAGGTGTATGGCCGTTTCATAACGAGTGGTATTGGTCTAATGGTACAGGGCTTGTAGATAACGAAATATTCGGATTTAATCTTGGCTGCGGATTTGGCAACACCGATGCCGCCACGGAAAATATGCTATTTTACGGCGGCAAATCTCATAAAATAGGCAAAGTGCATTTCGACCTCGGCACGCAATATATAAAGCCCTGGCATTTATACGATGAAGAGGGTAGGCTTGATATTACGCTTACACCGAGCTTCGACCGAACCACAAAGATGAAAGTACTGTTTGTGGATAATTGCACTCATCAGATGTTTGGCGAATTTAACGGCAAAGCAGTGCTTAGCGACGGCACCGTACTAAATATAAATAATCTACCTGCGTTTGCTGAACACGCTGTTAATAATTGGTGATTTAAATAAATAGGTAATTAAATTTTAAAAGGGGCTAATATATGTTAGGCATTATTAATTCGATAATTTTAGGTATTATAGAGGGCATTACCGAGTGGCTTCCCGTATCGAGTACAGGGCATATTATTTTAGCGGAAATATTTTTTCCGCTGCACGGCGCTACACCGCAATTTAAAGAAATGTTTGATGTAGTAATTCAGCTCGGAGCTATTTTTGCTGTAATTTTGCTTTTTTGGAATAAATTGTGGCCGTTTAGCACCGACAAAAGCCAACATTACATTAAAGAAAAAACGTTTTCGCTATGGTTTAAAGTGATAGTTGCGGTAATACCGTCTATGATAGTAGGCTTGCCGCTTGACGACTGGTTTGACGCGCATTTTTACAATTACCAAACCATAGCGACAACGCTTATTTTATACGGCATTTTATTTATTATAATAGAGAATTATCGCAAAGATAAGCGCCCGTCTATTACACGCTTATCGGGAATAAATTATAAAACCGCACTTTTAATAGGCTTATTTCAAGTGCTTGCCATCGTACCCGGCACCTCGCGCTCGGGCGCTACTATCGTAGGTGCGCTTCTTTTAGGTGTGGCGCGTCCTGTGGCAGCCGAGTTTACGTTTTTCCTTGCGATACCCACTATGTTTGGTGCAAGCCTTTTGAAAATGGTAAAATATATAGCCGAGGGGCTTACTATGTCAGGCACAGAGATAGCTATGCTTGCAGCAGGCAGCATTACGGCATTTGTTGTTTCAATGTTTGCCATAGGATTTTTAATGCGATATGTAAAGAAGCACGACTTTAAAATATTCGGCTGGTATCGTATAGCGCTCGGAATAATAGTAATTATTTATTTTACATTTTTAATAAAATAGGTATTTAATTAATTCGTTATTTAATTATAAAAAAATGGCTATTAAGCACAACGCTTAATAGCCATTTAATTTATATATTTATTCGCTTTGCGTATTTTCCGCAAGCTCTTTTTCTCTGCGCTCTATCAGTAAATCGCTTATATGAAACATCTGCTCCATCGTAGGCCACAGCCACATATCGGCTACCAAAAGTATCAGTATCGGCATAAATAGTATGCACAGCACTATAGTAACAGGGAAAAACAAGATTATCAGCGCCAAGCATACCATTACCCAAATGCCGGCAGGCAAGGTGCGCTTTGCCATTGCAAAGGTGAGTAATAAGCTATTTTTAATTATAGGCATTACCTTTAAATCCAAATAAACAAGCTGTAAAAACATATATAAGCTAACTAAAGTAAGCAGCAATACATTAAAGAAAAACACCGCCATCAAAAACACATTCATCTGCTTGCCCGAGGCTATAAGCCCTTTAAAATAAAATACAATGGCAAATGCTTCAAGCCCGACAAGCCCTGCAAACACAACACCGAGCGGTGCAGCTGTACGAAAATTGGATTTAAAGCTCTTTTTAAATGTTGTCCACATATATATCGGCTCGTCGCGCAACATATTGGTAATCACCGAATGTACTCCGCAAAGCGCAGGCCCCAGCAAAATGGATGCAAGTAAAAACAGTGCAAAGCCTAAAAGTATAGGCCCTAAAAAGATAAGCTTTTCATCAAGGAAAAAAGAAATCACCGTAAAATATCCTGCTGCAAACATAGGCACGCAGCACGCAACAAATATTAAATTTAGTTTAAACAAATCGCCCAAATCGCGGCCCAATATCTCGAAAAAGCGTTTCAGTCCCTTCTTTTTAGGTGCATCTTTAGGCACTCCCGGCCCCGGACGATTAAAATTATTTGAAAACAATCCCATAATAGTTTCTCCTAGCTGTTATACAGTAATTTTACTTTTGATAGTCCTACTCAAAGCCTCGTCTTTGCGTATGCAGCTTGACAAAAGGTTTTGTA
>JAVWEG010000002.1:0-27303 GCA_036641735.1 Oscillospiraceae bacterium | reverse complement strand
ATTTTATTCCGCAAATATAGGCAATAGCCGTAACTACATAGTATATTATTATACTATAATATTATAAAAAGTACAAATCATTTACACTAATATTTACATTCAATACATCTTGACAGTGCTTCATTATTGCTTTATGCTTTACTATATTATGTATAAAGGAGCTGACCGCTATGAAAACGCTGACAAATTTTAGAGATATCGGCGGATATGTTGGAGCTGACGGGCGCAAAGTAAAGCGTTGCCGCTTACTGCGCAGTGCCGAGCCTGTTAATCTTTCCCCGTCCGATAAAAATGAGCTTGTGCAGGATTATAAATTACGCACTATAATAGACTTTCGCAGTAAACGCGAAGCATTGCAATCGCCCGATGATGTTATTGAAAACGTGCGCAATAACCTTGTGGATATTCTTGCCGACACAGGCGAAAACGATGTATCTCACGATGCGTTTATGCGCAAGGCCACTGCCGATACAATGCAAAGCTATATGCTGCGCCTTTACAGCACTGTAGCCGCAGACAAGACAGCTTGCCGCGGCTACAGAGAGTTTATAGATTTGCTCTTGGATTTGGACGATGGCGCTACGCTGTTTCATTGCTTTGCGGGCAAAGACCGCACTGGTATAGCCGCCGCTATCATTCTTACGATACTTGGTGTGTCGCGCGAAGATATCTTTGACGATTACCTCGAAACGAATTTTGCGCGCCGCGAAGCAAACGAGCGTGAATATGCCGCTGCATATAAATCAGGTATGAGCGAAGCCGAGGTGTCCGCGCTCAAAATAGCAATGTGTGTACAGCGTGAATATTTGCAAGCCACATTTGATACTGCCGAAAAAATATATGGCAGCTTCGACAACTTTTTAGCTAATGCCTTGCAGCTCACGCACAATGATAAGCGCCATTTGCAAGATTTATATCTTGAATAAATTATAATTAATGATTGCCGCAGCCGTGCTTATCTTCGTGGCAGCTATCCTCGCCGTTTTCGTGATGATGAGCGCAGACCGTGTCAGGATCGTACTTTAAAGTGCCGTTTAACAGTGCTTTTACCTGCTCATCAGCATTGCCCATAGCGCCCGGATACAGTGTAATACCTGCCTCTCCAAGCGCTGTACGCGCACCGCCGCCAATGCCGCCGCAGATTAATGTATCCACACCGCGCTCTTTTAAAAATCCCGAAAGCGCACCGTGTCCGCTGCCGTTTGTATCCACTACACAGCTTGTTTTTATGGCATTGTTTTCAATATCATAAAGTTTAAATTGCTCTGTGTGTCCAAAATGTGCGAACACCTCTCCATTTTGGTAAGTTACTGCTACTTTCATTATTGTATCTCCTTGTAATTTATTATCCAATCATATACGGCATTTGAAATTTGCTTCATTGTGCCGTATTTAAATGGCGATTTAAAACCTGCTGTCTCCACTAGCTGTGAATAGCTCTCTGTCCCCGCTTTGCCCACAAGCTTTACATAACGCTTCCACGCATCTTTTTTATCGTTATTAAATGCGATAAAAAATTGCAGTGCCACACTTTGTGCTAGGCAATAATCTATATAATAAAACGGATATTCATATATATGCAGCTGCCTTTGCCAGCCTGCTCCGCGCGCATAAAACGGCAAATTATCAAAATCTATCCACGGACGATATTTATGCTCTAGGCGCAGCCACTCTTCATTGCGCTGTGACGGTGTAAGATTTTCGTTTGCATACATAATATGCTGAAATTCGTCTACCATAGTGCCATAAGGCAAAAAGTACATTGCATCCTCTGCGTGTGCAAGCTCATATTTGGCAGTATCTTCTTTAAAAAACAAATTATGATAATCTGCTGTGAGAAATTCCATAGACATTGAATGTATCTCGCAGCTCTCCATTCCAGGCTCTTCAAGCTCGCTCGCAAGGTCTTTGCCTGCGGCAATATATGCCGCAAATGCGTGTCCTGCCTCGTGCGTAAGCACATCTACATCATCGGCGGTGCCATTAAAGTTTGAGAAAATAAACGGTGCTTTATAGCCGGGAATATAAGTGCAATACCCTCCCGGCGCTTTGCCTTTTTTAGAAAGCACGTCAAACAAATCGTTTTTTGTCATCATATCAATAAACGCGGACGTCTCGCTCGACAGCTCGTGATACATCTCCTGCCCTGCCAAAAGCAGCTCTTCAGGGCTGCCTTTAGGAATAGCGTTGCCGTCTTTAAAGCAAAAGCTATCGTCCCAAAATTTAAAATCATCTATGCCCACGCGCTTTTTTTGTAAATCTTTTAATTTTGCCACTATTGGCACTACATCACTTACTATCTGCTCGCGAAAGCTTTGCATATCCTCGAGTGTATATCCAATGCGGTGCATACGTATAACGGCTAATGGTATATAATTATCATATCCCATCGCTCTGCCCTGCGCGTTTCTGTTATGCACAAGCTTATCGTAAAGCTCATCTAGCTCTTTTGCATTAGCATCAAACCATTCTCCCTCGGCACGATAAGCGCTCTCGCGCACTGCGCGGTCGGTGCTTTGTTTATACGGGCTCATCTCACTTACAGTAAGCTTTTTGCCGTCAAGCTCTATTTGCGCGCTCGCATACAGCTTTACATATTGTGTAGTAAGCTCATTTTCCTGTGCCATAAGCTCTAATATCAGAGGTGACATTGATTTTACATTTTGTTCCAGCTTTTCTATCAATAATCCGCCGAGAGATTTTTCTATTTCCGCCTTATATTTACTGGATAAAAGCGCATTATACACCTTGAGCATTGCATCACTGAGGCGCGGCGAGTTCGCATCATAAAAATTGTTTTCCTCTTCATAAAAAGCATCCTCGGTATTTATTGTGTGACGTATTTCGGCGATAGCTTGCGCTGTGGTTATTGCCTGTGCAATCTGCTCATATTGCCAAAAAAGGGCAAGCGTTTCTTCAGCCCCTGATGCCGCTTCTATCTTTTTTGCAATGCCTGCAAACTCGTGCAAAAGCTCATCTATTGGCACACGCTCGTATTTCATCTTGGAAAATTGCATTAAAAACCAACTCCCTTGAAAATATTTTGTCGTTAACATAACCGTATCATCTATATTTTAGCACGAATAATACAAAAATACAAACGAATAAAGAGGTAAAAATGGAATTGTTTAAATCGGCCGTAAAAGAAATGCGTAAGATATCAAGCCTTGCAGGCGCAGCTATGCTTTCTGCACTTAAAGTAGTATTAAATGTTTTTACCATTCCCGTGAGTAATATGCTTGAAATCGGATTTTCATATCTTGCCACTTCCCTATCAGGCTATATGTATGGGCCTATGCTCGCAGGGCTTATGGGGATAGCCGCGGATATTCTTGGATATTTTATACGTCCAAACGGCGCGTTTTTCCCGGGATTTACCTTTAATGAGTTTTTACTCGGCTTTATATACGGCTGCTTTTTTTACAAGCAAAGCATCAGCTTAAAACGCACAATAGCAGCGCAGCTTACTGTTGTTTTGCTTATAAATATGTGCTGTACCCCTTTATGGCTGTATATTATGTATGGCAAAAGCTTTTTTGCATTGATGGGCATTAGAATAATAAAAAATATAATAAAGCTGCCTATTGATGTAAGCTTACTGTATTTCACCCTTAAAACTGCCGAAAAACGTCGTAAATCGCTCACTTTATAATAAGTGCTTTTCGGCTTGTCCTTACACGTACTTACTCCTTTGTGCATAGTATGTGATAAAGGAGGGTTTTATATGGCAATTTTAATCAGCCCCGTGTATGCGGGACATATTCTCAGTGTAGGCTCTAATTCGTCTGAGGTAGCACGTATGCAAAAATACCTCAACACCATTCGCACAATGAAGTATCACGCATTATCCCCACTCACTGTAGACGGCAAGTTCGGCTCTGCCACCAAAAAAACCGTAGAGCAATATCAGGCATACGCACATCTTTCAATAGACGGTGAAATAGGACAAAACACTTGGAACGCAATAGTTACAGACTATAATACACTTGTAGGCGGCTCTGCCGACACTTATCCCGGAATAGCCTTGCGCAGCGGCTCTCACAGCAGTGACGTATCACATATGCAGCTGCTTTTAAATTCTATTACGCCACCGTATACCGCTATAAACAGGCAAACCGTAGATGCAAGCTATGGCAATAATATGGCTAATGCCGTAAGGTGCTTTCAGCGCCTGTTTTCATTATCTATAGACGGCATTATCGGGCAAATTACCTGGCAGGCAATAGTAACGGTGAAAAACGCAAACGCGACAGCTACCAAATCAAAGGTTACAGCACATTATTCGGGAGAAGCCTTATCTTTAGGCTCAAGCGGCGACTCCGTGCGCTGCGTACAAAGCTTTCTCAATGCAACTAACGGCGGCAAATGGGGGCCTCTGCTTACAATAGACGGTAATTTCGGCAGCAAAACCAAAAACGAAGCTATAGCTTTTCAAGGCTATTATCTTCTTAAACCCGATGGAATTGTCGGCTCTGTTACTTGGAACAAGCTGGTAATTGAATTTAACAATACCCTTTAATACTCCTAACCCTTAATAAAAGCTGCTATACATAGTGCAAATTATGTATAGCAGCTTTTATTGTGTTGTTGCACAATAAAATATATATATTTAACTGCAATGTGCTGAAAATGTGAATTTGCTCTTGCATTTCCACATCTCTTAGGTGTATTATTTAAGCACAGAGTTTCGGAAACGTTTCCAGTAACGGTTTCAGTAACGTTTCCAAAAATGCGCTGTGGATTTGAGGTAATGTAAATGACTATTAAAGACATAGCTCGCGAATCGGGATATGCGGTGTCCACAGTATCGCGTGCGCTCAATAATCACCCCGACGTAAGCCGTGAAACCAAGGATAAAATAAACGAGGTTGTGGCAAAGCATAAGTTTGTACCAAACAATAATGCGCGCCAATTAAAAGCACAAAGCAGTAAAAGCATAGCCATCGTGGTAAAAGGTGCATTTAATATGTTTTTTGCAGCTATAATAGAACAGCTGCAAAGTTTAATACAGGAAGACGGATATACAGCTTCTGTACATTATGTAGATGAAGAGCAAGATGAGGTGCAGGCAGCTAAACGAATTTGCCTTGAAAAAAAACCTCTTGGGCTAATATTTCTCGGAGGCAATATCTCCACCTTTAAGCAGCATTTTTGCTCAATAGAGCTGCCTTGCGTGCTTGCCACCACCACTTCTAAAGAGCTTGAGTTTGATAATTTATCCTGCGTGGGCATAGATGACAGCAAGGCCGCTTGTGAAGCAATAAGCTATCTTTTACACAAAGGTCATCGCAATATCGGTGTACTTGGCGGCAGACGAGAGCTATCGTATATCAGTGCTTTACGTTATGAAGGCTGCTGCGATGCTTATAAAACCGCAGGTCTCGTTTTTAACGAGGACTATTATCAAAAGGCTAATTACAATTACGGCTCTGCATACAGAGCTACACAAAAGCTTATTTCACGCAAAAAAGACATTACGGCAATATTTGCGATGTCTGATATTATGGCAGTAGGCGCGATGCGCGCCATACACGATGCAAAGCTTACCGTGCCTGATGATATCTCAGTAATCGGATTTGACGGTATAGAGCTTGCCGATTATCTTACCCCCTCGCTCACCACTATCCGCCAGCCGCAAAGCGACATAGCAAAAAACAGCGTAGCTTTACTTTTATCTCATATAGAAAAGAACACCCCTGCACGCAATATTATACTTCCAAGCACCTTAATAGAGGGTGAGAGTGTAATCACTTGCCATTAATACGAAATCCGGCGAATACTTCGCTTGATGATAAAAAGCTTTCTTTTTGAAAGCGCAATATATTTAGGAGGACAAATATGAAAAAGGCATTATCACTTATTCTTGCATTAACAATGGCTGTCGGGCTTGCGTCCTGTGGAGAAAAAGCACCGTCGTCTACACCTGCTGCTTCTACTCCTGCCAGCACACCTGTCAGCTCCGCTGCACCCGAAGCAAAAGGCAATGTGTATTTTTACAACTTTAAGCCTGAGCAAGACGAACAATATCAGAAAATTGCAGGCGAGTACACAAAAGCTACCGGAGTACCTGTAAAAGTAGTAACAGCCGCCGCAGGCACATATGAGCAGCAGCTAAAGGGCGAAATTGCAAAATCCGATGCTCCTACAATATTCCAAATTAACGGGCCTGTAGGATATGCAGCTTGGAAAGATTATTGCGCTGATTTATCAGGCACAGAAATCTACAAGCATCTTATGGATAAGAGCATCGCCATCACAGAGGGCGAAGGCGTTTATGGTATTCCGTTCGCTATAGAGGGCTACGGCATCATCTATAACAACGCTATTATGCAAAAATATTTTGCTACTAAAGCACCTAAGGCAAAATCTATAGACGAAATTAATTCATTTGCCAAGCTAAAGGAAGTAACCGATGATATGCAGGCAATGAAAAAAGACCTCGGCATAGACGGCGTATTCGCTTCTACTTCTCTTGCTAAGGGCGAAGATTGGCGCTGGCAGACACATACCGCTAACGTACCTGTATTCTATGAGTTTACAGAAAACAAGGTAGACCTAAAGGACTCAGCTGCAACAGCCGAAATTAAGTTTAGCGGCAGTGAAAACTTTAAAAATTTGTTTGATTTATATCTTACAAATTCTACAGTAGACAAAAAGCTTACAGGCTCTAAAACTGTAAATGATTCTATGGCTGAGTTTGCACTTGGCAAATGTGCAATGGTACAAAACGGCAACTGGGCTTATGGTCAAGTATCAGGCACAGACGGCAACGTGGTAAAGCCTGAGGACGTTAAATTTATGCCTTTGTATATGGGCTTTAAGGGCGAAGAAAAGCAAGGCCTTTGCATTGGCACAGAAAACTTCTTCTGCATTAACAAAAACGCAAAGCCTGAAGATCAGAAAGCTTCTATCGATTTCTTAACTTGGCTTTACACTGATCCTGCCGGTAAAGCATTTGTTACTAAGGATTTAGGATTTATCGCACCTTTTGATACATTTACAGATGCTGATAAGCCCACTGATCCTCTTGCACAGGACGTGCTTGCTTGGAGTGCCAAGACGGACATCAACAATGTGCCGTGGAACTTCACTATTTTCCCAAGCCAAACATTCAAAGACAATTTCGGTGCAAAATTACTTGAATATGCACAGGGCAAAACAGATTGGGAAGCTGTATCAAAGAGCGTAGTTTCCGACTGGAAAACAGAAAAACAAAACGCACAATAATACAATAGCATTATAAAATGGCGGTGGGCGACAAGGGCAATTAAGTATTAATGCCGCTGTGTACCCACCGCATTTTGATTTTACGCGCAGCGTGCGCATACGGCAAGCCGCAAGGCTTGTCGAGGCGGCTGTAAACAAGCAAGCTTACAGCCGCCTCGACAAGTTTTGAATATTATAAAAGTATGCGTACATTATAAAGGAGGAAGCAAAGTGCAAAAAACATTGAAAAAATATTTCCCGATATTCGTACTTCCTACACTCATTGCATTTATTATCGCCTTTGTGGCGCCGTTTATTATGGGTGTATGGTTGTCATTTTGCAAATTTACCACTGTCACTAATGCTAAATTTGTAGGTATTAACAATTACAAACGAGCGTTTACGCAAGATGCGGATTTTCTGCACGCACTTGTATTCACAGCTATATTTACGGTAGTAGCTGTTATTACTATCAACTTTTTTGCATTTTGCCTTGCACTGCTCCTTACTAAAGGGCTAAAAGGCACTAACGCATTTCGCACTGTATTCTTTATGCCAAACCTTATCGGCGGTATAGTACTTGGATATATTTGGCAGATAATGATAAATGGTGTATTACTAAAGTTTGGTGTAGATATTACTTTTTCCGCAAAATACGGATTTTGGGGGCTTGTAATACTTACAAACTGGCAGCTGATAGGCTATATGATGATTATATATGTAGCTGGCTTACAAAACATACCCACAGACCTTGTGGAAGCGGCGCGCATAGACGGCGCAAGCTCGTGGCAGGTACTTAAAAACATTACTATACCTATGGTGATGTCCAGTGTGACAATATGTATGTTCCTCACGCTGACAAATTCGTTTAAAATGTTTGACCAAGTATTTGCACTTACAGGCGGAGCGCCGAGCAAGCAAACGCAAACCCTGGCACTTGATATTTACAATACCTTTTACGGGCGCAACGGCTGGGAGGGTGTAGGGCAAGCAAAAGCCGTGGTATTCTTTATATTAGTGGCAATAATAGCGTTTGTGCAGCTACGTGCTACACGCGATAAGGAGGTGGAAAGCTGATGGTACAAAAGAAAAATAAGATAGGTGATGCTATTACAGTAGCATTGCTTACACTTTTATCGCTCGCTTTTCTTTATCCGATATTTATTGTTTTAATAAACTCTTTTAAGGGCAAGCTTTATATTTCATCAGCGCCTTTTGCTTTGCCAAACAGTGAAACCTTTGCAGGATTGCAAAACTATGTGTTTGGTTTTACCAAAAGTAAATTCCATTTAGCGTTTTTTTACTCTACTTTTCTTACTGTGGGCAGTGTTTTATTGATTGTACTGTTTACTTGTATGACGGCTTGGTTTATAATAAGGGTTAAGAGCAAATTTACAAGCTTGCTTTATTATATGTTTGTATTCTCTATGATAGTGCCGTTTCAGATGGTAATGTTTCCAATGGTGAAGATTACAAATATTCTTCATCTTGATAATCTAATAGGTATGCTGCCTGTGTATCTTGGATTTGGGTGCGGATTATCGATATTTATGCTGTCGGGCTTTGTAAAGAGTATTCCAATAGAAATAGAAGAAGCCGCCACTATAGACGGCTGCAATCCGTTGCAGTTATTTTTTAAAGTGGTATTGCCTATATTAAAGCCTACTGCCATTACAGTGGCAATATTAAATGCAATGTGGGTATGGAACGATTATCTGTTACCTGCTCTTGTAATAGGCAACGATTACAAAACCATACCTGTTGCTGTACAGGGTGTATTAATGGGCAGCTACGGAGACAAAAATATGGGAGCCTTAATGGCTATGCTGGTGCTTGCGATAATTCCGATAGTAATCTTCTATCTCTCGTGCCAAAAATATATTATTAAGGGTGTTATCGCAGGAGCGGTAAAGGGATAAAAAGTAAACTTGGAATGGTGGATTGCATATGCGTAGCAGCGGTATATTATTGCCGATATCGTCTTTGCCTTGTCCTTATGGAATAGGCAGCCTCGGTAAAGGGGCTTACGATTTTGTGGATTTTTTGCATAAAGCAAAGCAGCGTTATTGGCAGATATTGCCCATAGGCCCTACTGGCTATGGCGACAGCCCGTATCAAAGCTTTTCGGCTTTTGCATCTAATCCGTATTTTATCGACCTTGATATACTTTATACCGAGGGGCTTTTAACGAAAGATGAGCGTGACAGTGCAATATACGGTGACGATGATGTGCGCGTTAATTACGGGCGGCTTTTTACCACAAGAAACGCACTGCTTGCTAAAGCCGCCGCGCGCTTCGACACCTCTTCAAATGAATATAAGGAATTTTGCAATGCCAATAGTGACTGGCTAGATGATTATAGCTTGTTTATGGCTTTAAAAGCCGAAAATAATATGGTATCGTTTACATTATGGGACGACGATATACGCACACGTGACGAAAATGCCCTTAATAATGCACGCTTGCGCTGTAAAGATGAAATGCGCACAATATGCGTACTGCAATATTTATTTAGCGTGCAATGGAAACGTCTTATCAGCTATGCTCACGAAAACGATATATCCATTATCGGTGATATTCCTATTTATGTGTCTCCCGACTCTAGCGAGCTTTGGGCGCACAGCGAAATGTTTTGCGTAAATGAAAAAGGCGAAATGACTTATGTGGCAGGCTGTCCGCCTGACGGCTTTTCCGCAAGCGGTCAGCTATGGGGCAATCCGCTTTATAATTGGCAGTATCATAAGGATACTCATTATGCGTGGTGGCTGCGCCGTATGCAATACGCAAGCAGTGTGTATGATGTAGTAAGGATAGACCATTTCAGAGGATTTGAAGGATATTATGCCATCAAGGCAGATGCTAAGGATGCCAAACACGGCGAATGGATACAAGGCCCGTCCAAAGACTTTATCGGCGCACTGAAAACCGCATTGCCAAACCTTAATATAATCGCCGAGGATTTAGGATTTCTCACCGATGGTGTGCGTGAGCTATTGGATTTTAGCGGATATCCGGGAATGAAGGTACTGCAATTTGCTTTTGATTCCCGTGAGGACTCAGATTATCTGCCGCACAATTATGTGCGCAATTCCATAGTATATACAGGCACACACGACAATACCACCACGGAGGACTGGCAAAAAACAGCTCCACACGGTGACGTGCGCTTTGCGCGCAGATATCTTGGCACTGCCGCAGGCAGCCTTACCCCTGCATTTATCAGAGCTGCACTTATGAGTGTATCGGATACTGCGATAATAATGCTGCAAGATTATTTGCAGCTAGGCAAATCGGCACGCATAAATACCCCATCTACGCTCGGAGGCAACTGGGTATGGAGAGTATCTCAAAATGTTCTCACCGATGTATTGGCATTGCAAATAAGCAAAATCACAAAACTTTATGGCAGATAAATAAACGTTAGTAATGCGCTGTGGATTGCTTTTTATGCAATTTACAGCGCATTTTAGCGTTTTACATCAAAAAAAAGCCATTTTAGAACATTGTATATCATATTCGGCTGAATTTTGCTAAACTAAGCCTATAGTGAGATAATATAAGTAAGGCGATTGCCTACAAAATAAAAAGGAGAAATTACTATGAATAAAAAACAACTTATTGCCGCTGTTGCCAAAAAAACAGGAGCAAGCCGTAAAGAAACAGAGCTTACAATTGAAACAGCACTTACCACTATTGCCGAGACCTTGAAAACCGAGGGCAAGGTACAGCTTGTCGGCTTTGGCGCTTTTGAAACAAAAGACCGCGTAGGCCATAGCGGACTAAATCCTCGCACAAAAGCACCTATCACAATACCTGCTCACAAAGCGCCTGTATTTAAAGCAAGCAAACAGCTAAAGGATGCACTCAATTAATAGAAAATAATTTTTTAAGCGCTATGGCAATGCAAGGCATTTGTTATAGCGCTTTTGTTTGCAAATAAAAAATGTTCTCTCCTTTAATTGCCATAATTCGCAAAAAGATGTACAATATATTTTACATAATTATTTAATGTTTGGAGAACCTTATGGCAATGCTTACAGACCTTATCCACAGCGACACGCCAATGACACACAGCGAGGAAACTCGCCTTGTGATAAGCCTTGCGTGGCCAAGTATTATAGAGCAGATAATGATAACGATGATGCAATATATAGACACCGCTATGGTGGGTGTGCTTGGTGCAGATGCCACTGCCTCTATAGGGCTTGTCACCACAACTGTATGGTTATTTAATGGATTTTTGGCGGCGGCAGGTGTAGGGTTTTCCGTGCAGGTAGCGCAAATGCTCGGTGCGCGCAGAGACAATGATGCAAAAGACGTTACGAGACAAGCGCTTTTGTTTAATCTTGTATTTGGGCTGATACTTGCGGCGCTTGCCTTTGGCTTATCCTTTTCATTGCCCTCAATATTGGGTGCAAGCGGAATAATTGCCGAAAACGCAGGCAAATATTTTGCAATAGTAGGGCTATCTATGCCGTTTTTACTTACGGAAAATTTGCTCGCAGGCATATTGCGCTGCACAGGTGATACCAAAACCCCTATGCGCCTTAATTTATTATTGTGCGCACTCGATGTAGTATTTAATGCCATTTTAATATATCCCACACGCGTAATAAATATCGGCTCTATCAGCTTTACAATGTACGGCGCAGGGCTTGGCGTAGCAGGGGCGGCGCTTGGCAGCGCACTTGCAATCTTTGTGGTGGCAATATTGTTACTTATTATAATATTTACCAAAAACACTCAAGTACGTGTAAAGCTGCGCGATAAATACCGTTTTACCAAAGCTTGCCTTAATAATGCTTGCAAAATAGGTGTGCCTGTGGCACTGGAGCGCGCTACACTTTCTATTGCACAAATAGTGATAACTGTGCTGATAGCAAAGCTTGGCACTGTGAGCATTGCGGCTAATCATCTTGCCGTGACGGCGGAGGCTTTAAGCTATCTTCCTGCATATGGCATTGCCGCTGCCGCCACTACGCTCGTAGGGCAGGCAATTGGCGCACGACGAGACGATTTAGCGGTGCGCTTCGCTTTTAAATCCACAAAGCTCGGTATTTTATTTATGACAGGCACAGGCATATTGCTCTTTGCTTTTGCGCCACAGCTTATTGCTTTATTTACACCCGATAGCGAAGTAATAGCGCTAGGCGCTAAAGTACTGCGGATAGAAGCCTTTGCGCAGCCGCTTTTTGCCGCATCTATAGTAGCTACAGGCGCGCTTCGCGGAGCAGGCGACAGCAAGGTGCCGTTTTACATCAATCTTGTAAGTATGTGGGGGGTGCGCATTACAGCATCTATACTATTAGCACCGCGCGTAGGGCTGATAGGTGTATGGCTTGCAATGTGCGCGGAATTGTGCGTGCGCGGGATAATCTTTTTATATCGCCTCAAAAAAGGCAAATGGATGATGGCACACAGGCTGTAAAATCGAATATTAAACCCTCGGCAATATCACTTTAAAAGCGATATTTTGCCGAGGGTTTAATTTTTTATATTTTTTGCATTTTGGAAAACACTTGGCGCATTAAGTCTATCGGTGTTTCGTTTTGCAATAATCTTACCGAAAGATACGGCTTGCCCGAAGCGTTTACAAGCACCCTTGAGCCAAAAGCTGTAAGTAGCGGTCGTAAGGTGGCAAGGTCGAGCGCGTCTGAATAAAATAAAAGCGCATCCTTTTTTTGGTTTATCTCATATATGCCAAGATTTGCCGCCGACACGCGAATAAGGCTGATATCCACAAGCCCCGACACACTGCTTGGCACATCTCCGTAACGGTCTATAAGCTCATCCAGCACATCGCTTGCATCTATATCTGTTTCTATTGCCGCTATGCGCTTGTAGGCTTCTATTCGTCCCGATGCATCTGCGATATAGCTTTCGGGAATATAGGCATCAAGTGTAACGTCAATAAGGCAATCGCTCTTATCGGGCGCAGATACTTCTCCCTTTGCCTCTTGAATAGCTTTATTCAGCAGCTTTACGTACATATCATATCCTACAGCCTCCATATGCCCGTGCTGGCTTTGCCCTAGTACATTGCCTGCTCCGCGTATTTGCAAATCTCGCATTGCAATGTGAAAGCCCGAGCCAAATGATGTAAATTCACGTATTGCAGACAGGCGCTTTGCGGCGATATCCGTAAGCACTTTATCTCTGCGAAACGTAAAATAAGCATATGCTTTGCGCCCCGAGCGCCCTACGCGTCCGCGTATTTGGTAAAGCTGAGCTAAGCCCATACGGTCTGAATCCTCTATTATAAGCGTATTGCAATTGCGCACATCTACACCTGTTTCTATTATTGTGGTGCATACAAGTATATCTATATCGCCATCGAGTAATTGCTGCCATACAGTAGACAATTGCTCCTCCGTCATACGGCCGTGAGCTGTGGCTACACGCGCTCCCTCTACCATAGCGCCCACACGCGCCGCGCATAAATCTATAGTTTCTACACGATTGTGTAAATAATACACCTGTCCGCCGCGCGCAAGCTCTCTGCGCAATGCTTCCGCCACCACGTTTTCATCGTATTCCATCACATAAGTTTCTATCGGGCGGCGCTCAAATGGCGGCTGCTCAATTGTACTCATATCGCGTATACCGCTCATCGCCATATTAAGCGTGCGCGGTATAGGCGTAGCCGAAAGCGTGAGCATATCCACTCCGATAAAGCCGCCTTTTAGCTTTTCTTTATCTTTTACACCAAAACGCTGCTCCTCATCTACTATTACAAGCCCTAAATCTTTAAATTTAATATCCTTTTGCAACATACGATGTGTGCCTACCACAATATCCACCGTGCCATCATTAAGCCCTTTTATCGTCTCTTTTTGCTGCTTTGCCGTCCTAAAACGCGATAATAGCCCCATTTTTATAGGAAACGCTTCCATACGTGACAATAGCGTATTATAATGCTGCCAAGCTAAAATAGTGGTAGGCACTAAAATAGCGCATTGCTTGCCGCCCATTACGCACTTAAAGGCGGCACGCAGTGCCACCTCTGTTTTGCCCACTCCCACGTCTCCGCACAAAAGCCTGTCCATAGGATGCGGCTTTTCCATATCGCGCTTTATCTCGGCTGCACTTTGTAATTGGTCTCCTGTTTCCTCGTATTCAAACCTAGTTTCAAAATCACGCTGCCAATCACTGTCCTCGGGGAATGCGTTGCCGCTCGCTTGCTGGCGCTTGGCATACAGCTCTATTAGCTCCTTTGCCATCTCCTGCGTAGCTGCACGCACGCGGTTTTTGGTTTTAGTCCATTCCACTCCGCCAAGCTTTGCCAGCTTTACACGCTCGCCGTCTCCGGGCGCTGTGTAGCGGCTTATTACATCTAATTGTGTTACAGGCACATACAGGGTATCGCCTTTATCATATTGCAGCTTTAAATAATCCTTTACCACACCTTGTAAATCTAAGCGCTGTATGCCTGTGTATACACCGATACCGTGGCTTTGATGCACTACATAATCGCCGGATTTAATATCGTCAAGGCTTGATAATCCTTTGTTTTTCGCCTTAGCTTTTGGCTTTACCGTATCTTTATGCCTACGGCTTGTAAATATCGCAAGCTTTGCAAACGGGTAATCCATACCTGCCGACAGCTGTCCCTCACAGCACCCCACAAGCCCATGCTGCAAAACGCTGTTTTTGTTTATCACTGCCGCCGCTATGCCTGCCGCGGTAAGGTCTTTTGCCAATGAAGCCGCCGCCCTGTGCGTACCCGACAGCACTGCCACTGCATATTTTTGCTCAATAAGCGGCTTTATATCGTCTATTAATGCACTTACCTCGCCGCTCCACGCAGGTAAGCTATGCGCCGCCGCATTTACTATCTCGCTAAGCTTTATATCGGGAATGGTGCGCGTGAAGTTTTCACATACTATGCTGTGATGCTTTGCAATTTTATGCAGTAAATAGCTAGTATCTTCGTAAAATTTATCAAGCCCTGCCGCAAGTACACCTTGCTCAAACAAGCTTTTTATCTCCTCGTTTGTGCGAAAGCTCATAGCTTTTGCGGCATCTCTTACGGCGCTCGGGTCACTTACAAAAATTATCGGATCATCAAAATATCCAAGTATTGTATCGGGTTTTTTATACCTTATATCAAGGTATTTGTCCATAGTAGACGGCATTACACCGCCCATAAGCGCTTCGATATCATTTGCCATTGCCGTTTCCATAAGCGCTTTTTCAGCTACCTTTGCGCTGTCTAATGCTTTGTGCAGCATCTGCGCCGCCGCATTTGTATCGCCAAAAAGCACCTCGCGCGCAGGCGAAATGTATATTTTTTTCACTTCTTCACTTCGTCTTTGTGTCTCAAGGTCAAACGAATGAATTGTATCTATTTCGTCGCCCCAATACTCTATACGTGCAGGATTTTTCATATCGGGCGCAAAAATATCCACTATGCCGCCACGCACGCTAAACTGTCCTTGCCCCTCTACCTTTACTCTGCGCAGATATCCTGCCGCAAATAAGCGATTTACAAGCTCCTGTACAGGCATAGTAGTATGCGGCTTTACCGTGAGAGTGTTTTCGCAAAAATCCGCGCGCGGCATAGTGAGCTGTAAAGCTGCTTCGGCGCTCACCGCCACTAGCTTAGTGCGGCCGCCCACCATATTGCCCATCACCTCTAAGCGGCGATATTCGTATTCGTGATTTTGCCCATCTACAGCGCGCAGCACAAAATCTCTTGCAGGATAAACTTCACTGTTTGCACCAAATGCCGCTGAGTCCTCTGCAAAGCGTGTGGCATCCGCCTCGTTTGCACACACCACTATTGCACTGCGCTTTGTGTCCTCACACAATGCCGCTATTATTTCCGCACGCGCAGACATAGGTAGCCCAAACAATGCCTGTGTACCAATTGAGCCTTGTATACCGCTAAGCAATTTTTTATATTCATTAGTTTCGCGCAGGATTTTATCTAACATTATTAAGCTCCTAAAAATATGCCGATTATTTAATATAGCAAAGCTGCAAATTTAGCGCAGTGGAATTTTATTATTTTATGCCGAATATAAAATATTTAGAAAGCGTAAAAAACACTATAAACGCACTTAGTATTGCGCCTATTATACTTATGCCTAGCGGCAGCCATTTTATTAATATGCTTTGCTCGTCTCGCGCATTGAGATAATGTAAAACGGATTTTACTATTGCAAAAATACAAAGTATTACAGATGCAATAGGATAAATTCCGCTAAAAACAGAGGCAAGCGCCATATCCGCAAGCTCGCCAAGCGCATTTATATTTTGCGGCTGTACACGCATAATAATATTTATTATTAGTATAAATACAGGGCATATTATAGATAAAATTATAGGGGCGCTAAAGCTTGCAAGCGAGGTATTGTACTGCCTTGAAAGGCAAAATCTGTACAGCGCCACTGTACAAAGCGCCGTAATTGCACCTGCCTCTATCGGCAGCAATAATACTGATATCGGGCTATGCCACAGCAGTGATATTGCGTGCAAGGCTCCGCTTACACCTAAAAGCACAAGCAGAGCTTTATTATATTTTTCTAATGACGGGCGATCCCACGCTTTTGTAACCTCCTGCATAGCTTACTCCTTTACGAGCTGTATTTATTCATCGCCTTATCCATATCTTCGCACGCAATTAAGAGCGCAGCTTTAGCAATATCATCATACCGCTCTGCAATGGCTTTTGCTTCTTTATCGGTAAAACGAGACAGCACCCACGCGGCAAGGTCGTATTCGGCACACGGCTTTTCCCCTACCCCTATTTTAATACGCGGAAAATCCTCCCCGATATGCGCAATAATACTTTTTATCCCATTGTGTCCGCCTGCACACCCTTTACGGCGCAGACGTATACGTCCGCAATCCAGCGAAATATCATCAAACATTACAATTATCTTATCGGGGCTTATTTTATAAAACTCGCTTGCTTTATGCACTGCTTCGCCCGATAAATTCATAAAGGTTTGCGGCTTTAGCAAAAGCAGCTTTTTACCCTCTACTGTACCCACTCCGTAAAGTGCATCAAATTTTGCTTTTGTTATTTTAATATTCCATTCCTTTGCACAATAATCTATGGCGCAAAATCCTGTGTTGTGGCGCGTTCCATCATATTTTCCGCCGGGATTACCAAGCCCTACTATGATTGCATCAATATTACTGTTTGTTTTAAATATCATAAATCGTCCTTATTGTATTATACAAATAATGTGGAAACCGGCTTGTCCGAATATATGCGTGCCACTGCCTCTGCCAGCACGGATGCTACACTCAGCACTTTTATTTTAGCTATTTTTTTACATTCAGGCAAGGGAATTGTGTCGAGCAAAACCACTTCGTCCAGCGCGCTTTTTCTTATTCGCTCTATGGCAGGCCCCGACAGCACTGCGTGAGTGGCACAGGCTGTTACAGTTTTTGCTCCGCGCGCCTTTACCGCCTCTGCCGCGTGGCAAAGCGTGCCTGCGGTATCTATCATATCATCTACTATCAATACGTTTTTACCTTGCACTTCACCGATAATATTCATAATTTCGCTCTCGTTTGGCTTTGGGCGGCGCTTATCCACTATTGCCAATGGTACGTTAAGGCGCTCTGCAAAAGCACGATTACGTGACACCGAGCCTAAATCGGGACTCATCACCACAACATTATCGTGATAGCTCGCTATTTTTTGCTCAAAGTACGGAATTAGTATAGGAGCGCCCTTCATATGGTCTACAGGCACATCAAAAAAGCCTTGTATCTGCGATGCGTGTAAATCCATTGTAAGCACCCTGTCGGCGCCTGCTTTTACTATTAGGTCTGCCACAAGCTTTGCCGTTATCGGATCTCGCGCCTTGCTCTTGCGGTCTTGCCTTGCGTATCCGTAATATGGAATTACCGCTGTAATGCGCCCTGCCGATGCTCTGCGAAAAGCATCTATCATAATAAGCAGCTCCATAAGATGCCTATTGACGGGACTGCAAGTGCTTTGCACTACAAATACATCACTGCCGCGCACAGATTCGTTGATATTTACCGATATTTCCCCATCGCTAAAAAGCCCTACCGCGCTCTTGCCCATAGGCAGCCCGAGACTATCCGCCATCGCTTTTGCCAATGTCGGATTGGAATTTCCCGTAAAAATCTTGATATCCTTGCCGTGTAAGCTCATTTTACAGCCTCCCATATTTAATTTTGTATAAACGAAACCCTATAAGTATAGTTTACATTAAAAAAAGGTTTTTTCAAGTACTACATCAATTTTACTTTTGATTTTTCTTACTCAAAGCCTCGTCTTTGCTGTATGCAGCTTGACGATAGGCTATGTACAAGGACAATAACAAGCTAAGTGGCTATAATATAGGTATTGTTTTTAATAATGCAGCAAAAATACAAGCAAAAAGTATAATAAGTCATATTTAACGGTGGTAATTACTTTCTATATATGGTATAATTATTTATGCATTAAGACAAATGTATTATAGCTAAGAAAAATGGAGGAATAGAATTTTGAGTCACAAATACTTGTATCTATTTTCTGAGGGCAGTGGAAAAATGCGCGATTTGCTTGGTGGTAAAGGCGCTAACCTAGCCGAAATGAGCAATCTTGGTATGCCTGTACCACAGGGCTTTACTGTAAGCACTGAGGCCTGCACTCAATATTATGAGGACGGCAAGCAAATCAACAGTGATATTGAAAAAGAAATATCCGATTATATGGTAAAGCTGGAGGCTATGACAGGCAAAAAGTTTGGCGATGTAGCAAATCCGCTGCTTGTCTCGGTACGTTCAGGCGCACGCGCCTCTATGCCCGGTATGATGGACACCATATTAAATCTGGGGCTTAACGACGAAGTGGTAGAGGGGCTTGCCAAGTTTACCAATAACCCTCGCTTCGCATACGATAGCTATCGCCGCTTTGTACAGATGTTTAGCGACGTAGTTATGGAAATGAACAAAACCGAATTTGAAAAAATAATTGACGATGCTAAAGCTAAAAAAGGCGTAAAGCTGGATACTGGGCTTGATGCAGACGATTTAAAAGAGCTTGTGAAAAAGTTTAAAGCTCTATATAAATCTAAAATGGGCGAGGACTTTCCTACAGAGCCTAAGGTACAGCTTATGGAAGCTATCAAGGCTGTGTTCCGCTCTTGGGATAACCCACGCGCCAATACATATCGCCGTATGAACGAGATACCTTATTCTTGGGGTACTGCCGTAAACGTGCAAAGTATGGTGTTTGGCAATTCGGGAGATAATTCCGGCACAGGTGTTGCGTTTACACGTAATCCTGCCACGGGCGAAAAGGCATTGTTCGGCGAATATCTTATAAATGCACAGGGTGAGGACGTAGTAGCAGGTATCCGCACACCGTCACCTATCAGCCATTTACAAGACCAAATGCCCGAAGTGTACAAACAATTTGCTGATATTGCAAACAAGCTAGAGGCACATTATCGCGATATGCAGGATATGGAATTTACTATAGAAAACGGCAAATTATATATGCTGCAAACACGTAATGGCAAGCGCACCGCTGCCGCAGCATTGAAAATAGCTGTAGATTTAGTAGACGAAAAAATGATTACAGAGCAAGAGGCCGTGCTTCGCGTAGAGCCAAAGCAGCTAGACAGCTTGCTTCATCCGCAATTCGACTCATCTGCTCTTAAAACCACCGAGGTGATAGGCAAAGGTCTTGCCGCTTCTCCGGGTGCTGCTTGCGGACAGGTAGTATTTTCTGCCGAGGATGCCACCGATTGGCACGCAAAGGGCAAAAAGGTAGTACTTGTGCGCCTAGAGACAAGCCCTGAGGACATAGAGGGTATGGCTGTAGCACAGGGCATACTTACAGTGCGCGGCGGTATGACAAGCCACGCTGCCGTTGTAGCTCGCGGTATGGGTACTTGCTGTGTATCAGGCTGTGGCGAAATAACAGTAGATTACGACAAGCATCAGTTTACTCTTGGCGGTAAAGATTATCACGAGGGCGACTTTATATCTATAGACGGCTCTACGGGCAATATTTACGGTGAGGCTATTCCTTGCGTAGAAGCAGCTATATCCGGCGATTTTGACCGCTTTATGAAGTGGGCTGACAAAGAGCGCAAGCTGCAAATATACACCAATGCCGACACACCTCACGATGCAAAAAAAGCTTCGGACTTTGGTGCTGAGGGCATAGGTCTTTGCCGTACAGAGCATATGTTCTTTGAAGCTACTCGTATTAAGGCAATGCGTGAAATGATAGTGGCAGACAACACTGCCGACCGTGAAAAAGCGCTTGTGAAGATTTTACCGTATCAGCAAAGTGACTTTGAGGGACTGTTTGAAGTAATGGGCGAGCGTCCTGTTACCATTCGCTTCTTGGATCCACCTCTGCACGAGTTTCTCCCAACTAAGGAGAGCGATATTGTTGAAATATCAAAAGAGCTTAATATCACAGTAGAAAAGCTAAAGAACGTTATTGCGTCATTGCACGAATTTAACCCTATGATGGGACATCGTGGCTGCCGCCTTGCTGTAAGCTATCCTGAAATAGCTGCAATGCAAACAACGGCTGTAATTAATGCAGCGCTTAAAGTAAGCAAAAAGCTTGGCATTAAAATAGTACCTAATATTATGATACCTCTTGTAGGTGAAGTGAAGGAGCTTAAGTTTGTTAAGGACGTAGTAGTGGCAACCGCCGATAAGATTATCGCTGCCGCAAAGAGCGACCTAACATACGAAGTAGGCACAATGATAGAGATACCGCGTGCCGCCCTTACCGCCGACGAAATAGCTACCGAAGCAGAATTTTTCAGCTTTGGTACTAATGACCTTACGCAGATGACCTTTGGCTTCTCGCGTGATGATGCCGCCAAATTTTTACAGTATTACTATGAAAGCCGCGTATATGAGTCCGATCCGTTTGCGCATCTTGACCAAAACGGCGTAGGCAAGCTTGTAGAAATGGCGACAACACTCGGCCGCAAAACTCGCCCTAACCTACACGTAGGCATCTGCGGCGAACACGGCGGAGATCCAACATCTATAGAGTTCTGCCACAAGGCAGGTCTTGATTACGTAAGCTGCTCACCGTTCCGCGTGCCAATAGCACGCCTTGCAGCAGCCCAAGCCGCCCTAAAATTCCCACGCAAATAATCTAAAATCAAAAACAACTGCCGCCACGAAAGTGTCGGCAGTTGTTTTTTGCTTTAATTGTTGTTATGTTTTTTTACATTATATCCTACTAATCCCCAAAATCCTTTTCTTGCAGCTGTTCCGTAAACGCTATAAAAAATGTTTTCTTTTCCATAGTCCACACTTTTTGAATTTCTTTGTAATACTGCACTTAATGAGTCTTTTGGAGTCTTTGAACCTGAAAAGCTTAAATTATTTCGTTTAATAATAAGCTTTATAATTTCAGAGATATGTGCCTTTCCACCTAATTCTGTCAAAGCTTCAATAGCTTCACTTTTCATTGTATGCGTTTTAGACATATAAGTTAAATCCCCCCTATGTTATTATTTCATCATTTTTTTCATCATATAGCTTTGCAAGACGGTTATTAGGGCGGTTAGAACTATTAGCTCTAGCATTAGGGGTAGCATTTGCCCTGTTAATATCGCACTTAACATTAGATTTACTTCGCCTAAATCTTTATACGATGCCACTATATTCGCCGCCGTGAATATTATGCTTAATAAATCTGCATTTAATACTAGAAGCGATAAGCTTGATATTCCATATTTTATAATTTGTATAGTTTGTGCTAAATATACTAAAAGTAATATTATCACAGCCAATACCGCTACAGGGTAAAAGCTGTCGTATGCTTTTACGGCAAGCACTGCACACGCAGGAAGCATAGCTACAATACATATACTTACGTTTATCAGCACCATAACAAATAGGTTTTTGCTGTTTTGCACACTTGTAAAAAGCTTTGCTCCGCCGCAAATAAACATTGTACCTGCCGGCAGCGCCACAGCTATTACCAAAAAGAATATAGCAAAATTAATTCTTGTTTTTGTCAATATTTGTGAAATGCTCAATAAAGCTATAGCCAGTAAAATAAGCGCTGTTATCGCTATTCTTTTTACAGCATTTTGCATACAGGTTTTATCTTCGTTTATCATCTTATCGGCAAGTGATTTTGGAGTGCCGAGCGTCTGGCAAAGCTGTGCTTCAGTGCGCCCAAACTTAGCTCCTCTTGCAAAAAACTCCTCAAACGCTTTAATATAATCTTGTTGTTTATCGGACGACATAGCAAAATAAAGCCAAAAACGCAACTGCGTAAGAAATTGTTTTTTACTCATTTTTCTACCTCTAAGCAAAAGGGCGCGACTTTTCTGTCACGCCCTTTTTATTGATTTTAATAATTTTTTTCTCTTTTTTCATAAGTGGTATGCAGGATATGATGTGCCTTTTCGCCGCCTGCTTCGCCAAGATATTCCGCATAAATTTTTTGCAATAGCGGATTTTTATGGCTTTTACGCACGGGCTTGTTAATATCATTATTATACAATACCTTTGCGCGCATACCTTTAAGGTCTGTGAAATTACGCACGCTTGCAGGCTGTGTAGGCTGACCACCGCCGTTTACGCAGCCGCCCGGGCAAGCCATAAACTCGATGAAATCGTAATGCTTTTCGCCGCTCTTTACACTGTCCAGCACTGCGGAGCAATTGGACAATCCACTTGCTACGCATACATTAAGCTCTAAACCGCCCACTTTATAAGTGGCTTCCTTTATACCATCTGTGCCGCGCACTTCGTTAAAATCTACAGCGGGGCTGTCTGCACCTGTAACAAGCTCTACAGCCGTGCGAAGCGCTGCTTCCATTACTCCGCCTGTAGCGCCGAATATTACTGCGGCACCTGTTGATTCTCCGAGCATATCGTCGAACTTTTCGTCAGGCAATTGTGTAAACTTAATGCCTGCGCGCTCTACCATACGTGCAAGCTCACGCGTGGTAATGGATATATCTACGTCCTTTATGCCATCGCCTGCGGCGCTCATATCGTCGCGTGTTATCTCAAATTTCTTCGCTGTGCAAGGCATTACAGATACGCATACTATATCGTGCGGATCAATGCCCATTTTCTCGGCATAATATGTTTTGGATAATGCTCCGAACATACCTTGCGGAGATTTACAGGACGATAGATTAGGAATAAACTCGGGATAATATGTTTCGCAATACTTTACCCAGCCCGGGCTGCAAGAGGTAATCATCGGCATAACGCCATTGTTTTTCACTCTGTGTACAAACTCGGTGGCTTCTTCCATTATGGTAAAATCTGCCGCTGTATCTGTATCAAATACTTTGTCAAATCCAAGACGGCGAAGCGCCGCTACCATTTTGCCCTCTACATCTGTGCCTACAGGCATATCAAATGCTTCTCCGAGCGTGGCTCTTACAGACGGTGCAGGCTGTACGATAACGTGCTTTGTTTCATCGCCCAATGCTTGCCATACTTTATCTGTATCGTCCTTTTCGGTAAGCGCACCTGTGGGACATACCACTATGCACTGTCCGCAGGATACACACGGTGAGTCGCCAAGCGTTGCTTCAAATGCGCAGCCGATATGTGTGGCAAATCCACGCTCATTAGCGCCTATTACACCCACTGCCTGATTGGCACGGCACGCTGCTACACAGCGGCGGCACAATATACATTTGTTGTTGTCGCGTATCATATGAGGCGCTGAATCGTCTATTGCATAGCGCTCACGAGCGCCCATAAAGTGCATATTGTCTACCTTGTAATCACGGCACAGCTTTTGCAGCTCGCAATTAGTGCTGCGCACGCACGACAAACAGTTTTGGTCGTGCGTAGACAATACAAGCTCTAGGTTTGCTCTGCGTGCATTTTGCACCTTTTCTGTATTGGTAAGTATTTCCATACCCTCATTACACGGATATACGCAAGCTGTTACAAGACCTCTTGCACCCTTTACCTCTACTACGCATATACGGCAAGCGCCTATTTCGTTGATGTCTTTAAGGAAGCAAAGTGTAGGTATTTCCACACCTACGCTCTGTGCTGCCTCAAGCACTGTCATACCTGCATCTACCTCATAGGGAACATTGTTTATTTTAATATGTAGCTTTTCCATTATTTAAAACACCCTCCATTAACCTTTACTGATGGCGCCGAACTTGCACTTCTCGATGCAAGCGCCGCATTTTACGCACTTTGTGGTATCGATTTTGTGTGCGTTTTTAACGGTGCCGCTGATAGCGCCTGCAGGGCAGGTACGTGCGCAGATAGTACAGCCCTTGCACTTTACAGGGTCAATCTTGTAGTTAAGCAATGCCTTGCACACTCCGGCAGGACAGCGCTTATTTTTAATATGCTCTTCGTATTCCTCACGGAAATAACGCAGTGTAGACAATACGGGGTTTGGCGCTGTTTGTCCAAGACCGCACAGGCTGTTTGCCTTAATAAATACAGCCAGCTCCTCTATTTTGTCTATATCTGCCATAGTACCCTTGCCCGAGGTGATTTTCTCAAGCAATTCCAGTAAGCGCTTAGTGCCGATACGGCACGGCGCACATTTACCGCAAGATTCATCTACAGTAAACTCTAAGAAGAACTTGGCAATATCCACCATACAGGTGTCCTCGTCCATTACGATAAGACCGCCCGAGCCCATCATACTGCCAATGGCAATAAGGTTATCGTAATCTATAGGAGTATCGATAAGGCTTGCAGGTATACAGCCGCCCGAAGGGCCGCCTGTCTGCGCTGCCTTAAACTTTTTGCCGCCCGGGATACCGCCGCCTATTTCCTCTACGATAGTGCGCAGAGTAGTACCCATAGGTATCTCCACAAGCCCTGTGTTCTTTATTTTGCCGCCGAGTGCAAACACCTTTGTACCCTTGCTCTTTTCGGTACCCATACCCTTAAACCATTCGCTGCCGTTTAATATAATGCGCGGCACGTTGGCATATGTTTCCACGTTATTAAGAATAGTAGGCTTGCCAAACAATCCCTTTTGCGCAGGGAATGGCGGACGTGAACGCGGCTCGCCGCGCTTGCCCTCGATAGATGTCATCAAAGCTGTTTCTTCGCCGCACACAAATGCGCCTGCGCCGAGCTTAATATGTACATCAAACGAGAAATCACTATCGAATATATGCTCACCCAAAAGTCCGTATTCGTGTGCTTGCTTTATTGCAATTTCAAGACGATTTACAGCTATTGGATATTCAGCACGGATATATACATATCCCTCGGTAGCTCCGATAGCATAAGCTGCTATCGCCATAGCTTCAAGCACTACGTGCGGATCGCCCTCAAGTATAGAGCGGTCCATAAATGCACCGGGGTCACCCTCGTCAGCATTACAGCATACATATTTTTGGTCTGCTGCATTGCCTGCCGCAAGCTTCCATTTAAGCCCTGTAGGGAAGCCGCCGCCGCCGCGCCCACGCAGCCCTGAATCTAAAATGCTGTCTATTACTTCCTGCGGCTTCATTTCCGTAAGCACCTTGCCAAGTGCCTGATAGCCGTCGAAGCCTATGTATTCATCTATATTTTCAGGATTGATTACACCGCAGTTACGCAGTGCAATACGCTTTTGTTTTTTATAAAACGCTGTATCGTCTAGGCTCTTTACTATGCCATCTTCTACTGTTTCATCGTAAAGTAAGCGTTGTACAGGACGGCCTTTTAGCAGATGCTCCGAAACTATTTCTGCTACGTCGTCCTCCTTTACCATACTGTAAAAACAGCCTTCAGGATAAATTACTACTATTGGCCCGAGTGCGCATAGGCCAAAACAGCCTGTGCGTATTACCTTTACCTCACTGTCAAGTCCGGCAATGGCTACTTCCTTCTCAAATGCCGCAGTTATCTTGTCGCTGCCCGAGGACGTACACCCCGTGCCGCCGCAAATCATTACATGGCTTCTAAACATTCCCGTATTCCTCCCTTATCTTGCACCGATAGTGTATTCAGCTATCGGCTTTCCGCCGACGATATGCTCTGCGATTACACGCTTCGCTTTCTCAGCAGTCATTTTTACATAAGTTACCTTCTCTTGCCCCGACATAAACACCTCTACTACAGGCTCATACTGGCATATGCCAATACAGCCCGTCTGAGTAACAAGCACGTCGTTTAGCTCTCTGCGTGCCACTTCCTCTGTAAATGCGTTTAGCACAGGACGTGCGCCTGCCGCTATGCCGCAGGTAGCCATACCCACTACTATCCTTGTGGAATCGTGCGCCGCTTCGCGCGTATTTACTGTTTGGCGCATTTTATCGCGTATTGCCGCCAGTTCTTCTAAGCTCTTCATAAGGTAATACTCCTTTTCAATAATTCTTTCGTGTTTTCATCTATGTATTCACGTATCCAAATAGCTACCTCGGGCAGTGCAAATGATACTTCTCCAAGCACCTCGCGCAATTCTCGTGTATCGGTGCAAAAGGTATCTTCGTCTGCCAAGACGGTAAATACAAAATCAATATTCGGATTGCATTGTATAAGGCTTGCAATGCTGCCTGCCACATCTCCGAGCGGAGCTAAATCTATATGCCCCAGCGTAAAGCTTGCCGTAACACTTGTGCCTTTGCCAACAGCCGACTGTATAATAAGCGTGCCGCCTGTAAGCTCTGCCGCCATTTTAAAAAACGGCAGTCCCAAGCCTACTTTACGTGTAGTGCGGTTAGTGCAAAATGGATCTGTTACTCTCGCTACCATTTCGGCAGGCATACCGCAGCCATCATCTTTAATGTTTATTATAAGGCTTTTCGCCTTGGTATTTATAGTGAGGGTAATGCCGATAAGCTTTGCTCCGCTTGTAACGGAATTTTCTGCCACGTCAAGTATGTTCATACTCAACTCTTGCATATTAAGCCCCCATTTCGCGCTGTATTATGCGTATTTTGCCAAAATCTCATCTAGCTCGTCGCCTGTAAGACGGCCGTAAACGTCATCGTTTATCGTCATTACAGGAGCAAGACCGCAAGCACCTATACAGCGGCACGCATCTAAGCTAAACTTACCGTCGGCTGTACATTCACCGCCGCCGATTTTGAGCTTTTGCTGTAAAAGGTCGTAAATTTTACCGCTGCCCTTTACGTAGCAAGCCGTACCAAGACATACCGATACTTTGTATTCACCCTTAGGACATA
>JAVWEG010000001.1:0-69116 GCA_036641735.1 Oscillospiraceae bacterium | reverse complement strand
GACATACCGATACTTTGTACTCGCCCTTAGGACATAGGCTAAACTGCGAATAAAACGTAGATATGCCGTATATTTCCTCAAGAGGCTTTCCTAGCTCATCAGCCACAATACGCTGCACCTCTATAGGTAAATAACCATAAATGCCTTGAGCTTTTTGTAATGCAGGCATAGCAACACCGGCTACATTTTTATTGGCTTTC
Source organism: Oscillospiraceae bacterium (assembly GCA_036641735.1). Taxonomy (GTDB): domain Bacteria; phylum Bacillota; class Clostridia; order Oscillospirales; family Ruminococcaceae; genus JAGPHI01. Next base: position 68,916 of record JAVWEG010000001.1, on the reverse strand, counting down.
AGCCAATCTCTCAGCTCTGTTTCCTGTTCTTTAGTGCCCTTAAACGGCACAGTTGAAAAGCGCCTCATAAATAATCCTCCTGTTTTAAGTAATTTGCTATGTCAAAAAATTAACTAATAGACATTATTTTATTATAACAGATTTAAAGATAAAATACGACAGTAATTTCTATTTGCAATTATTTGATTTGTAGAAAATATACGGTAAAAACTGTGCATTTTGCCATAGTTTTTTGCGCAATTTGCTATTGCACCTTTAGTATTATTCTCGTATACTTGAGAAAACAGTACAAGCTGCATTGCAGCTACTGCATTTATATAAGGAGACGTGCATATGAAAATAAAAGATATCTTAAGATTACTGGATGCAAAGCTGCTTACAGAAGACTCTAATCTTGAACGCCACGTTTATACCGCCTGCGGCAGTGATATGATGAGCGATGTACTGGCATATGTAAAAGACCAAGCTGTGCTGCTGACAGGGCTTAATAATCCGCAGGTAATACGCACCGCCGATATGATGGATATGGTGTGCGTGGTATTTGTGCGCGGTAAAAAGCCCGATGAAATGCTGCTTCGCCTTGCGCGTGAACGTGATATTGCTGTGATGACATCTGATATGACTATGTTTAACGCGTGCGGCACTTTGTACTCAAACGGCTTGCACGGAGGCGTATAATGGGTGAAACAATAGAGCTGCACTACACTGTACCCGGAGACGATTTCACTCGTGCCGGCGAAGCGAGCGCCGATTTAAAAGCAAGGCTTAAGCTTTTAGGGTTTCCGTCTGAAGCAATACGCAAGGTAGCCATTGCACTGTATGAAGGCGAAATAAACCTTGCCATTCACGCGCACGGCGGAGACATAAACATTATTATCGGAGACGATAATGTGGATATGATTTTGTCGGATAAAGGCCCCGGCATAGCTGATATAGACCTTGCTATGAGCGAGGGATTTTCCACTGCGCCCGATGAAGTGCGAAGCCTCGGCTTTGGCGCAGGTATGGGATTGCCGAATATGAAAAAGTATTCCGATACTTTTGACATTACTTCTACGCTCGGGATAGGTACAACAGTACGTATGGGCGTAAAATATTAAAGCTGCAAAATTATGCGAGGTGATACTCATTATGGGAGAGTTTTTCCATTCTGTTACTTTAAATAAAGATTTGTGCAAGGGCTGCATAAACTGCATTAAGCGCTGTCCCACCGAGGCTATCCGTGTGCGTGACGGCAAGGCGCATATTATTAAAGAAAGATGTATAGACTGCGGCGAATGTATACGTATTTGTCCACATCACGCAAAGATTGCCACGTACGATACTATGGCGGTTTTAAACGAATATAAATACAATATTGCTTTGCCTGCGCCCAGCCTTTATGGGCAATTTAATAATCTTGACGACCGTGACGTAGTGCTTTCGGCTTTGCTGGATATAGGGTTTGACAGTGTGTATGAAGTGGCAAAGGCGGCGGAGCTTATAAGCGATGCCACGCGCCGCTTGCTTGAAACACACAACATAGAACGCCCTGTTATCTCGTCCGCCTGCCCTGCTGTAACACGGCTTATTAGGGTGCGTTTCCCTCAGCTTATAGACCACGTACTGCCGCTTGTAGCGCCTATGGAACTTGCGGCACGTATGGCAAAAGCCGAGGCAGTGCGCAAAACGGGCTTTTCGCCCGAGGAAATTGGCTGTATATTTTTGTCTCCCTGCCCTGCTAAGGTTACGGCTATTAAAATGCCTATCGGCTCGAGTAAAAGCGCTGTAGACGGTGCAATAGCCGTAAAAGAGATATATCCTTTACTGCTTAGTGCTATGAAAGACGTGAAAAATGTAGACTATCTTTCTGCGGCAGGGCGCATAGGGCTGGGCTGGGCAGAGAGCGGCGGCGAGAGCGCGGGGCTTGTATCCACCGACAGCTACCTTGCCGCCGACGGCATTGAAAACGTAATACGCGTGCTTGAAGATTTAGAGGACGAAAAATATCCTAATCTTGAATTTGTGGAGTTGGACGCGTGTGCAGGCGGCTGCGTAGGCGGTGTGCTGCAAGTGGAAAATCCGTATATTGCCAAAGCCAAATTAAAAAAGCTGCGCCGTTATGTACCTGTAAGCACCAATCATCTCACGGGCAGTATTCCCACTGAAATGCTGTGGGATACAGACCTTGTATACGCGCCTGTAATGGAGCTTGGCGGTACGAAGGCAGAGCGATTTGAACGGTATAATCGTATGGAAGAATTGCTCACCACCTTGCCCGGGCTTGATTGCGGAAGCTGCGGCGCGCCTACTTGCGCCTCGCTTGCAGAGGATATAGTGCGCGGTAAAGCGAGTGCAGACGACTGTATGGTGCTTATGCGAAACCGTATGGCAGCAGTGCTTGATGCACTTGGAAAAGGCACTTAACAGATGTTTTACATTGTCCGTTTGGCACATTAATATAGCAAGGACGAGGCTTTGAGTAGGACAATCAAAAGTAAAATTGCTGTACAAATACAAGTTTTCAATAAACATAAAAGGAGTATATAACAAATGTTAGACAGCAAAGTAATGGCTTTAACCTGTGGCTTTACAGTGGCAAACGAAGCTGCGGCTCACAATATTGGCGGCATATTTTGCGGAGACCTTTTATCCTGGGCAATGGGCAAGGTAAGCGAGGGCGATGTATGGTGTACCGTGATGGGAAACATTAACACCATTGCCGTTGCATCTCTTACCGATTGCGCCTGTGTGGTGCTGTGCCACGGAGCTGTGCTTATGGAGGATGCTCTATCCAAAGCGCAGGAGCAGGGCATTAATGTATATCTTACAGAGCTTGCGGAATTTGAAGCAAGCCGCCTGATTAATGATGTACTGCAAGTGGAAGATTAAAGATGTAGAATAGGAAATGCACTATGCTTTATGATTTACATATACATTCTTGCTTATCACCTTGTGCCGATGATAATATGACTCCTTGTATGATTGCCGGTATGGCAAAGCTGGCAGGCGCAGACGTTATATCAATTGCAGACCATAATTCGGCGCGCAATTTGCCTGCCGCGCAATTGTGCTGTAACGCTTACGGCATAAAGCTGCTGCCCTGTATAGAAGTAAACACCGCCGAAGAAATACATATGCTTTGCTATTTTCCCACTGTAAAGGCGGCTCTTGCTATGAGTGATATGCTGTATGACGGGCTTGCGAGCTTTGAATATGACGGCAATATTTGGGGTAAGCAGCTAATAGTAAACGAGGACGACGAAATCGAAGGCACTTTAGATAAGCTGCTTACGAGCGCAAGCGCGCTTAATATTTATGAAACTAAAGCGTACGCCGAAGGTCTTGGTGGAATAGCAGTGCCTGCTCACGCTGAAAAGGACAGCTATTCATTATTATCGGTACTAGGATTTTGTCCGTCGGATTTGGATTTTGAATGTATAGAAATGCGTAATCCTTGCAAATATGAAGCGCTTGCGCAAAAGCAGTTTTTACCTGCAAATAAGCCGATAATTACTTCGTCTGATGCGCATTGTATAGATAATATCGCGTGCTGTATGCAGGAGCTTGATGCGCAAAATCCATTGATGCGTCTTTTAAAATAACAAAAACACCGATGGGCAAAATGGTAATCATTTTGCCCATCGGTGTTTATTATTCTGCACCCACTATTTTAGCGCTATCTCCGCCTTGCCTTTTTACTGCATACATTGCGGCATCTGCGCGTTTGTAAAGCTCGTCAAAATCATCTTTTCCATTTGTAAATACCGCGCCTATAGATAGTGAAAACGGCAGCTCTCTATCGCTGATTTTTGCTTTTTTACAGCATATACGAAGCTCCTCGCACAGTTCATTTGCCTGTGCCAAATTTTCCACTTCTCTGAAAATCATAAATTCATCTCCGCCAATGCGCCCTAAAATAGAGCTGAAGGTGAATGTGGCTCTGATTAAATCCGCAAGCTCTACAAGCACAAGGTCGCCTGTAAAATGCCCGTAAGTATCATTTACTATTTTAAATCCGTCAATGTCCATCATAAACATAACGCCTTGTTTATCCTTGTTGTTTCGCAGCCAAGCCTTTACCGAGCTGCGCATATTTTCCGTATTGCGTAAGCCTGTCAGAGAATCTGCCCCTGCCATTTTTATCAGGCGCTCACGCTCACGTTTTTCGGCATTGATATCGCAAAATTTGCCTATACCGTATATCGGCTCGTTTTGTTTGTTGTATACTAGCTTACAGCTATATCTGTACCAAGATGAGCTGCCGTCTTTGGTTTTTACACAAATCTCGCAAGCGCTTTGCGCTTTACGGCCCATATCGGTAATATTTAAATGTTCAGCGTTTTGCTTTTGCTTTTCGTGATAATGCTCCATTATTCGCTCGCCGCCAAAGTCTCTCACTATATTTTCCGACAAAATAAGCTTATCTTTTACGATATCGTACTCGAATAAGTATTCCTCCGTCAGCTCACACAATTGTAAAAATCTTTCGTTTGCTATTGCAAGTTTGTGTGCATTACGATTTTTCAGCATCAGCATAATAACGAGATAAGCTACTATTATAGAAGCGGAAACGATAATTACTATGATAGATTTAATAGGGTTATCCAGTAAAATTGTTTTTATAGATGCCGGCTCACGCGCCACAAAAATATTGGAATAAATTATTTCATTCAGCTTTTCCTGCGGCATATTGGTTATCACTTTGTTTATTATATTAAGCAAATTTTCATCTGTATGCTTCGATATGCCAAAACAAATTTCCACATTGCCCGTACCTTGCTGTATCATAGACAGCGAATTGTATTTATTTTGCCCTTTCCAGTACTGCATAACGTAATTGCCGCCTAATGTATATTGCGCTTTATTACTGTTTACAGCATCAAGGCAATCTTTTACGGTTTTATAATATACTATATTACTGTTGTAAATATTATCCGCCTTAAAGCCCTCCGGCAAAGCCAAAATATCATAAGCAAGCGTTTTAATATTGCTCTCTTTGTTTGCCACTATCATCATAGGCGATGACACATACGGGCGCGATAAAACAAGTCCACTGCTTTTTGCAAGCTCGTAATCGTACTGCATTTGAGCGAGCATATCAAATTGGAAGTCGTCTGCAAAGCTTTTCATTTGTTCAATATCGTTTGCCAAAATAAACTTAAAATTTATACCTGTAAGCTGATGAATATAAGAAAGCAGCTCTACGGCTATGCCCTTATACGTATCCGTATGCTTATCGTAGCTCATAGTAGGCGTATCAAAGTTTGGCATCAGTACTTTTATTTCTTTACAATTGTTAACAAAGGCTGTTTCTTCACTTGTCATAAAAAACGCAGGCGCTGAACGTTCAAAATACTTTTTTTGCAGCTTTGCGGTAAGCTGCGGCGAAGCTTTGCTTATTTTTATCATTGCCGCATCCATTTCGCGCGCAAGATTTGCCTTGTCCTGTGCAAACATAAAATACACAGGCTTATTAAATGCTTTCGCAATTGGGTGCAGCCCATTGGGACAGCCCATATTTACCGTCCAAATAGCATCTGCTTTATTTTCGCTTAATATCTTTTTTTGCTGTGCCAATCCGCCACATATCACTTTTTCAATTGTGATATCATTGTCCTGCGCAAATTCATCAAGGCGCGCTATAGCTTGACTATCCTTATCATTTACAGCCACTCTCAATGGCGAAATATTCATATAATTAGTCTCTGTCACCTTCGTATCGCTGTCTAAAACGTAAAGCCCATCGTAACGGCTAAGATAATTATAGTTTGTATAATGAAAGTCCATCGACAAATTTTCGTCAAAAAGCATAGAACCCAATACGTCAATCTCTCCTGCTTTCAGCATTTGTATCAGGTCTTCGTCACTTGCGTTTTCCATTACTTTAAATTCGTATTCCCAGCTTGTAAATTGAGCTATTTCCTGCAAAAAATCGTATGTATATCCCGATAATTTACCGCTTGCATCTTGCTGCGCAATCCCGTCTTGCAGTGGTAATCCCACCTTTATTATACGAGACTGCTCATCGTTTTGCGCTGCATTTACAGCAAACATCGGCAAAAAAGCGCAACATAAAACAGCCGTACAAAGCACAGCTAAAATCTGCGCATATCCTTTTCTCACGCTTCTCCCACCTTTTACCTTTATGTGATAATGCTAACATATAATATGTATCAATGCAAGGCAATTAACATTTTGGTATCAAAAACGGCAAAATTAAATGCCGCCTTGCATTTTGCAAAGCGGCATTTGTTGTTTTATTATTCTACAGCGTAAGTGTCGAAATATCCTTGTATCAAAATTATAGGTGTACCCTTGTCTCCCGAGCCACTTGTAAGGTCGCACAAAGAGCCAATAAGGTCTGTAAGGCGGCGCGGTGTAGTGCCTTGCGTTTCCATACTGCCTTTTAAATCAGCGTTTTTCTTCGCTATCATATCTTTCATTGCCGCCTTTAGCTCTTCGCCTTTAAGGTCTTTTAGCTGATTGTCTGCAAGATATTTAAGCTTTAGTTCATTTGGCAATCCCACAAGCCCATCTGTAAATCCGGGAGATACTACAGGATCTGCAAGCTCCCATATTTTGCCTACAGGATCTTTAAATGCACCGTCGCCATATACCATTACTTCCAGCTTTTTACCCGTAGCTGCCAATAATTTTGTTTGCACATCTACGGCAAATTCTTCACAATTACGCGGAAAAAGCTTTACTTTATCCTCGGTTGCTTTATTGCTGCCAAGCAAGCCGTAGTTAGCATTAAACCCACTGCCGTTTATAGAAGCCGTCATTATTTCGTCAAGCCCGTACACAAGCTCTGCCCCTGCCGCCTTTAATAAACGCTTAGAACGCTCACGCGAATGAATGTCGCAAGTAAGCACATATTTAGAATACGCTAAAATATCCGTTGCTTTATTGGCAAAAATTACCTCTGCTTCACAATTTTCTTCACGGATAAGCCCCATATAATATTCCACATAATCTACACCCGTAAACGGATGCTCATTGCGACCAAAAAGCTCACGGTAGCGGCTTTCGCTCAATACATCGCTCCACGGATTAATGCCTTTTTCGTCCAGCATATCCAAGCTTACCAGCTGATTACCCACTTCGTCGGACGGATAAGACAGCATAAGCACTATTTTTTTTGCTCCGCGTGCTATACCGCGCAAGCATATCGCAAAACGGTTTCTGCTGAGGATAGGGAATATAAGGCCTATTGTATTGTCTGCATATTTTTGTTTAATATCGGCAGCAATGTCGTCTACAGTAGCGTAATTACCCTGGCTGCGCGCCAACACTGCCTCCGTTACGCCTACTACATCACGGTCGTGCAGCTCTACACCTTCTTGCTTTACGGCAGCTTCTACGCTCTGTGCCACAATAGCGGCAAGATCATCACCTTCACGGATAATCGGTGCCCTCACACCTCTTGAAACAGTACCAAAAACTCTTGACATAATGCTTTCCCTCCCACAGGTATAACCTGTATAAGTCTTTTAATTTACCATAGATTAGTATACTTGATTACACATAAATTCACAATGGTTTTTTTGTAAATTTTTTGATTTTTGATTTTACACCAAAGTCGTTTACATATTTACCGTATAATCTGTGCAAACTTTTAACATAAGTATAAAAAAGGACGGTAGATATATGAAAACAAATACCGAACAATATGCGCAATCGGTAAAAAGCGCATCTCCCCCCTCCCCTGTGCTGCGAGATTGTCTGTGGGCATTTACAGTTGGCGGCGGCATATGCTTACTTGGCGAAATACTGAGTAAATGGTATGCTTCGCTCGGGCTTATCGTAACAGATGCCGCCACATTATCCAGTGTAACGCTTATCGCTTTATCGGCAATTACCACCTCTTTAGGGTGGTATCAAAAGCTTGCGGCTAAAGCAGGTGCAGGCACGCTTATACCAATCACGGGCTTTGCCAATGCTGTGGTAAGCCCTGCAATAGAATTTAAAAGCGAGGGATTTATCACGGGGCTTGGCGCAAAAATGTTTGTAATTGCAGGGCCTGTAATAGTATATGGTATGCTTGCAAGCATAGCTTGGGGCGTTATATTGTATTTTATTCGTCCGTTTATAGGAGGATAAAATATGGCTAAAGATAATATTGTGTTTTCAAATCCGCCCTGCATTTCCGCATTTGCCGCTATCGGCGGTAAAAAAGAAAGTGAAGGGCCGTTATCGAGCAGCTTTGATGCTATTTTTGCCGATACAAAATGCGGACAGAGCACTTGGGAAAAAGCCGAAAGTATATTTCAAAGACATAGCATAGAGCAGCTTTTAAACAAACGCGGAGTGAAGCTATCTGATGTAAATGCCGTGTTTGCAGGTGATTTACAGTGCCAATGCACGGCAAGCGCCTATGCTATGCGCAGCTTAGATGTGCCGTTTTTTGGGCTTTACGGCGCTTGCTCCACTATGGCAGAGGGTATAATTTTAGCGGCAAGTATGGTGGCAGGAAATATAATGCGCCGTGCTATAGCGATGTCATCTAGCCATTTTTGCGCGGCAGAGCGGCAATATCGCACACCTCTGGATTACGGCGGCAAGCGCACACCCACATCTCAATGGACGGTAACCTCGGCTGGCAGTGTAATGATAGAGGCTGGCTCACTCGGGCCGCATATTTTATCTGTATCCACGGGACGTGTGTGCGACTTTAACGTAAAGGACATCAATAATATGGGTGCTGCAATGGCTCCTGCGGCGGCAAATACTTTATTGCAATATTTTGCCGACACTTCGTATGCTCCAAGCGATTTTGATGCGATTTTTACAGGTGACCTCGGTGCCGTGGGCAGCACATTAATGCTGGATTTACTGGATAAAGAGGGCTTGCATATTAAAAACCACGAGGACTGCGGATTACTGGTATATGATAAAAATACTCAAAAGGTGCAAGCAGGCGGCTCGGGTGCAGGGTGCAGTGCCGCTGTATTATCGGCACTTGTACTGCCAAAGCTGCAAAAAAAAGAGTATAAACGCGTACTGTTCCTTTCTACAGGCGCTTTAATGAGCCAAACCACCTTTTTACAAGGTGAGAGTATTCCAGGTATTGCACATCTTTTAGAGCTTGGCATTTAAAATATTAAAGGGTGATTAAGATGAATTATTTATACGCGTTTTTAGTAGGCGGCGCTTTATGCGTAATAGGGCAGCTACTGATAGACTACACTAAGCTTACCCCTGCTCGCATACTGGTGATATATGTAGTGAGCGGTGTTTTGCTGTCTGCGCTTGGGCTGTACGAGCCGCTTAGCAAATTTGCAGGGGCAGGTGCTACTGTGCCTTTGCTCGGCTTTGGGCATTTACTTGCAAAGGGAGTGGCGGATGCAGTGGCAAAGCACGGATTGCTCGGGGTGTTTATAGGTGGCTTTAGTGCTGCTTCAGCAGGTATATCCGCCTCGCTTACAGCAGGATTTATCGCGGCGCTATGCGGTAAAAGCCGCGACCAATCATAAAGCGCATATTAAAATCCTGTTTTAATATAACAAAAAAACGCTCATCTAAAAGATGAGCGCCCTTATGTTAAATATTATGCGTTTGCTTTATTTGCGCGCTTTGCAAGACGTGAAATCTTGCGGCTGGCTGTATTCTTGTGTAATACACCCTTGCTTACTGCTTTGTTTATTACAACAGATGCAGCGTTTACTACAGCGTTTTTGTCAGCATCGCCGGAGACTATGGCGGCGTTTGCCTTCTTAACGACTGTTTTCAGGTTGGACTTAACGGCTTTGTTATGCAGCTCTTCTTTTTGAGCTTGGATAACTCTGTCCTTTTGCGACTTAATGTTAGGCATCATACCACCTCCTTGCTACCTATAACAGTACGCTTTATAATACCATCTTTGCATTGATAATGCAAGCTTTATTTTTAATTTGTTTTAAGAATCGGAGTAATTATGCTTTATTATACTGATATTGCGGCAGAGCTTTATGGTTCTAGGTGTAAAAATATCCCTAAAGGTGTAAAAATTTCCAAAAGCATATGCGGCGGAATACCTCTTACGCGTGTGGAAATAATGCGTGACGGGCTGAACAGAGAGCGCGGCACTTATATTACTTTGGAAATTCCGCAAATCGCGTCCTCTTTGTCCACACGGCAAATAAGCGCCGCCGCCATAGCGCAGCAAATATACACTTTACTGCCAAAGCAAGGCAATGTGCTTGCCATAGGGGTGGGTAATCGTGCTGTAGTGGCGGATTCGCTTGGGCCTGCCACGGCAGAGCGTATACTTGCCACGCGCAAGCTGCTAAGTGCAGATATTCCTTTGCGCAGTGTGTCTGTAATAGCGCCCGGTGTACCTGCCACTACAGGAATAGAGCTGCCTGAGCTTATACAGGCGCTCATTGCAAGGCTGCATTTTGCCGCCATAATTTGCGTAGACAGCCTATGCACTGCCGACATAAAACGGCTTGGCACAAACGTGCAAATATCTTCATCGGGCATTGTGCCGCACAATGGTAAAGCGCTGTGCGAAAAAGCGCTCGGTGTGCCTGTTATTGCCGTAGGCATACCTACAGTAATGCAAAAGCACACGGATAAAAGCGGATATACTGCGCCTGCGCTCACACCTACAAGCATTGATGCCATCACACAAGGCGGAGCTGAAATGCTGGCTCTTGCCATAAATAAAGCCCTGCAAAATAATCTAAGTATCAGTGAGCTGCATTACATCACTTCTTAAATCATATATTGTAAATAACACATTGCAATATAAGGAGATGATAGCTTTGCGTAAAAGGCAAAATTTAGGCGGAATAGTATCTGCTTTTGCTTTACTTTCAATTACCATTTCGGCTATGGTTATAGCTTCGGCACATATGCCTATTACCGCATATGCAGCGCAAATCAGCGGTATGCTGGTAGCGCCTACCATAGCTATAAAAGCACAGCAAAAATTATTAGAGCAAAATAATACAAAGCCGCCCGAGGCTTTGCCTGCTGCACAAACCTTTGATGAGGACGATTATTCTTCGGGGTTTTGGGCAGTTCCGCCCACCGAAGCGGAAACCGCGCCTTTGCCCATTATCACTCCGCCAAACGGTGCTTTGCCTATAGTGCAAGCGCATTACGAGCAGGGCGAAGGCAAGGTATATATTCCGTGCGGCACTGTCACTATTAAAAATTGCACCGCTTTGTCTCGAGAAGAAATATCGGCAGAAATAGGTAAGCCCCTTTCTTTTAGCATAGAGCGCAATAGCACACAGCCGCAAATATTAATTATGCACACTCACACTACCGAAACCTTTCAGCTTACAGACGAAGAATGGTATTCGCCCGACTTTCAAGCGCGCAGTACAGACGAAAATGTAAATATGGTAGCTGTGGGCGAAGTGATGAAAACAGAATTTGAATTAGCAGGCATAAACACCTTGCACGATACAAAGCTTCACGATTATCCCAGCTACAACGGTGCTTATGCTCGCAGCAATGCAACCGTGCGCGAATATTTGGCGCAATATCCGTCTATAAAAATAGTACTGGACGTACATAGAGATGCTATACAAAAAGATGATGGCACGCGAATAAAGCCCATTGCCGAGATAGACGGTGAAAAATGCGCCCAGGTAATGCTGATTTGCGGAGCGGACAAAAAAGGCAATTTGCCTAATTTTAAGCAAAATCTGCGCTTTGCCAGCTTATGGCAGACTGAAATGGGCGAGGATTATAAAGGGCTTGCGCGTCCGCTTTTGTTCGATTATCGATACTATAATCAAGATTTGACGTTTGGCAGTATTTTAATAGAAGTAGGCGGACACGCAAACACTCTTGACGAAGCTAAAGCGGCAGGTAAGTATTCTGCACGGGCGCTTGCAAAAGCGCTCTTGTAACTATTGTTTTTCCGTATTCATACTTTTGCTCTTCCATTTACTATTCAAACAGTGTAAAATGATATACAGAATATAAAATATGTTTAAATAAAACAGATTTTTACTTGACATATTCACGGAGGAAACAAAATGGAATTATCCTGTGGCATAGATATTACCATTACTGCAAACGGCAATGATGCTTGCTTGGATTTTGCCAAAGAAGAGCTACAAGCGTATCTTACACGTATGTTTGCGCGCCTTAATGTTGTGGAGAAAAAAGGCTCTGCGCGCTTTGTATTGTCACTACGTCAATCGCCTATGCTGCGCTATGACGGATATCAAATAGTAATTACCGAAACTGATGTGCGTATCACCTCAGGGCAAGGGCGCGGAGTGCTGCACGGTGTGTATCACGTACTGCGTATGCTTGGCTGCTCGTTTTGGTTTTCTAAAGCATCTTGCCAAAACATACCTACGGTGCGCCGCAAGGCATTGCCCGCAGGTGTATATACCGAAAATCCTCTTGTGGAAAAACGAGGCATTGCCTTGCTCGGCATAAATCGTGACAATATTGCCGACGTGCTTGCCACAGTAGATTTTATGGCTAAAAACTGCTATAATTTGCTTGTTACTGCCCCCGAAATAAATTCAAATGGTATTAAAGAACACAGTATCCATTGGGAAGAAATAGAGAGTACTGTACTGCCTCATCTTATGTGCCGCGGTATAGATATTTGTATGGCTTTTGGCTTTTCCGCAATCCCCTGTACAAAGAGCGCAGAGCCTTGTACAGCTTCTGATAATTCATTGCCATTTGACGAAGCATCGTTTGAAAGCTATGTTGACGATATTTGTAATTATATAAAAGACAAGCCTTATATAAAAACAGTGGGGCCATTGGGATTTGAATATAAAATGGCAGGTATAAGCGCCGATATAGATAAAGCAAACCGTGCGTTTGCGCTACTTGAAAGCCGCTTACATTCCGTGCGCGAGGATATTGTTTTGCTGCACAGTGTAAATGCCAAAGCCTGTACCGATACGATACTTCCGCCAAAATCCGCCGTGTTACTGTCAGCTCCCGACAAAGCATTTTTCTGGGTGCATAAAGACGACAAAAAGCAAAATGTGTTTTTGCTTGATAAATATATGGCAGACAGCTTTTACGGTGTAAGTAATGTGTGGATACAGCCCGAGCAATGCAAAAAGCTGGTATCTGCTGCCGCAAATGCCGAATGTAACGGAGTGATATCGCTGTGGGCGCCAATCTCCAGCTGGTGGGCAGCATCTTTAAATTTTTCGATTATGAGCGAGGCATATTACCACCCCGATTTTTCGATAGATGAAATAGTAACAGAGCTTGCTGTCGCTTTGTGGGATGCTTGCTCCGCGCCGCTTTCCAAAGCGCTTAGGCTAACGGTATATCAGCTACAAGACACCGCTTTATGGAGCCGCCCACCTCGTGCATCATTACATATTGCCGACCATATTACTCATCGCAATAAAATATTTGATGCTCAAAATGCAGCTTCATATGATAAGCGGTACAATGAAATAATGGATATCGTAAACAGCGTATCGCTCGTGCGTTTAAATGAACACGGCAGATATCATCTTGATTGCTTTAAAACCTATCTTGCCTTGCAAAAACAATATTTCCATTCTGTAGACCAATACGCGCAAGGCGATATTGCGGCAGATAAATTACAGCCGTACTATGATTTACTGCAAAAAGCAAAGGACACAATCGGCGAGGGATTTCAAAGCGCCTCATATGCCAAATGGCGCATAGAGGATAATGGAATAATATAATATAAAAACTTACGGACAAAATGTTTTTCATTTTGTCCGTAAGTTTTATTTTTTATTGTAATATTTAGTATATGGGTTTTGCACCTTTTGTGAGGGTGTTTTTTCTTTATCTTTTGTTTTAGAACGTGATGCGCCCACCGCCGCCACCACTAATATACCCAATACCAGTGCCGCCGCTACTGCAACAATAATCAGTACTAATATAAAATCCATTATTGCTCCTTTTATTTTTTGCTATTCCGTCAGCTTGTCAAACAGTGCCATTGAGCTTTTATAATATGGCGCAAGCTTTTCCTTTGGCTCTATAGAAGTATCGTAATACGCGCGCTTCACAAGTGTAAAGCTTTTCATTATATCTTGTATCAAAGCGCCTTGCTCACCGTCAAAATTGGTGGCATAGCCTAAATTAAGCTCTTTGAGCAATGGGCAGTCCGTCCATTTGCGCCCCATATTATTGTAATCTATTTTTGCATCTGTTTTTGGAGTAGTGCCGTCATTATATGCTAAAAACATCTGTCCTTCCTGCACACCCTTAACATTATCGGTTAAAAACAGCATACTTTGCCCTGTTTGAATATCGCCCATAAGCCGTGTGATATTGGCTGCGTGCATATTTGGATCTATTATATTATCCCCCGATATAGAGAAATTATATTCCATTATATCTATATCCACTTTACCATTGCCATTAAAATCGTCGCATACGCGTTCAAGCTCCAGCTTTAGCGCCTCTACCGTACCCGATGGCAGCGTTTGTTCTGTAATAAGCCCTATGGTGTAATCGTATTGCACTCGCGTTACAAGTTCATATACAAACATACCTATCATTGCCGCTGCGCATATTATAGCAACGATATGCCATTTATGATAAAACCAAAAATTACTCCATTTTTCTTCGTTTGTCATCTCGTGATGCTCAGGCTCTTTATTATCCTCTTTACTAATATATCTTGTATATCGTGCGCTCGCCATATTATTCGCCTTTCTTCCTTATACTCATCAAGCTCTTATTCACTTGTTATCTTTTGCATTTAATATCTGCTGCCTTATTACACTTGGCAGCTCTTTTATTTGTTCCTTTGTAAGGTCTTTTGTTTCCACAGGCGGCAATATCGTCATCGTTACCTTTGCAGGATGTATCCAATAATTATTTGCTTCCATCAAAAGATGCGTACCGCTGATAGCTACAGGCACAATCTGCGCCTTAGTTTTACTGGCTATTTTAAATCCGCCGCCCTTAAACTCGCCCATTTCTCTGCCCTTTGCGCGTGTACCCTCGGGGAAAATACCCACGCTTTTACCTTGCGCCACCAGCTGCGCCGCCGTGTTAAGCCCTGCTACAGATTGGCGCGGATTTTCTCTATCGATAAAAATACAGTCAAACAATCGCATCCAATTGCGAATAAGCGGTAATTTACCGATTTCTTTTTTTGCCACAAGCGCGTGCGGCTTATCTAAATATGCAAGCAATAAAGGGATATCAAAATATCCGTTATGATTGCACACATATATTACAGCCTTGTCCTTTGGAATATTTTCGATGCCGCTCACTGTAACATCTGCCCCTGCCAAACGCATAAGGCGCTTTGCCCAGCGCGGTACTGCACTGTTTACTATCTCCTCATATCTTGCATCACCTTTGTCTTTAAGCTTTTGCGCTTTTATCATTCGCGGCACAAGGCAAATAAGATATATCCAAAAATATATAAACCAAACAATAGTACGCATTACAAGTACACACGCCTTTCAATTTAAACCTATCGCAGCTTTTACCCTGTTTTAAAAAATTATGCAAATTTAAGTAAAGCTACTACGTTATATATAATACAGTATAAAAGCAATTTTCGCAATGATGTATTGTACTTTGTAAGGCGCATTATATAAAATGCTTGACAAAGTATATAATCAGATGTACAATTATTAAAAAGAAACGAGGTGCAATATGTCTAGCTCCGTATATAGCATAGTGCTGCAAGATGAGGTAGTAAGCGCTATCGACAAATTAAGCTTTGCAGAGCATACAAGCCGCTCTAATATGATTAATCGCATATTGGCGCAAAAGGTAGGGCTTGTTACACGCGAGGGGCGCATTGACGATATATTTGCAATATTAGAAAGCTTTGTGTCACAACATTCGCAATTGGCAAGTCTTGGGCGCGGCGATGCATATTTTGCGGCACGCAGTGCAATACAATATAAGTACAATCCGTCTGTGCGATATATTGTAGAGCTGACAGACGGCGAAGAATTATGCCGCCTGCGCGTATCCTTGCGCACACAAAACAGCGTATTAATAGCGCATCTAAACCGTTTCTTTTCTGTATGGCTGTCGTGCGAGAGCGAATATGCCGTATCGCAAATAGACGATGGGCGCTTTACGCGATATCTTAATTGTCCCAAATCTATAAGCAGTGCCGAGCAGGCAGGCTTTGCGATAAGTGAGTACATTTCCCTGTTTGACAAAGCATTGAAAGCTTATTTTGATGCATTACCAAGCACAGAATTTGCAGCATTAAGTACAAAGCAAATATACCAAATTGGCGCAAATGATACTATTTTACAATTATAAAGCCATATTATGTAATGTTTATGTTACGAAAGGAGATATATTATGAACAGTAATAAATTAACACAAAAATCTATGGAAGCGATAAATTCAGCGCAAAGCTTAGCTATTGAATACGAAAATCAGCAATTGCAGCCGATACATTTGCTATCTGCCTTGCTCTCGCAAAATGACGGGCTAATCCCCGAGCTTATGAAAAAGCTTTCTGTTAACCTTGATGCTATGCAAAGCGCGGCACTGCAAAAAGTATCGGCGCTGCCGCACGTAAGCGGACAAGGGCGTGAAGCGGATAAAATATATATTTCCGCCGATACGGATAAGGCGCTTAATACAGCCGAAAAAGAAGCTGCAAATATGCGTGACGAATATGTGTCGGTAGAGCATATTATGCTGGGGCTTATTGAAATAAACGACAGTGCAATAAAGGATATTTTAAAACCGTATCATATAGATAAGCAAAGCTTTTTAAAAGTGCTTGCCGAGGTGCGCGGAGCGCAAAGAGTGACAAACGACAGCCCCGAAAGCACCTATGATGTATTAAAAAAATACGGACAAGATTTAGTAGAGCTTGCACGCGAGCAAAAGCTGGACCCTGTGATAGGACGCGATGCCGAAATACGCAATGTGGTGCGTATATTAACGCGTAAAACCAAAAATAACCCCGTTTTAATCGGCGAACCCGGTGTGGGCAAAACAGCTATTGCCGAGGGGCTTGCCGCGCGTATAGTGCGCGGCGATGTGCCTAATAATCTTAAAAACCGCCGAGTATTCAGCCTTGATATGGGAGCGCTTGTTGCCGGTGCGAAATACAGAGGCGAATTTGAAGAACGGCTGAAAAGTGTACTCAGCGAGATAAAAAAATCGAATGGTGAAATTATATTATTTATAGATGAGCTGCACACAATAGTGGGCGCGGGCAAAGCAGACGGCGCTATGGATGCAGGCAATATTTTAAAGCCTATGCTTGCGCGCGGCGAGCTGCACTGCATAGGCGCTACCACGCTAAACGAGTACCGTATGTATATAGAAAAAGATGCGGCGCTTGAAAGACGTTTTCAGCCTGTTACTGTATCGGAGCCGAGCGTAGAGGATACCATTTCCATATTGCGCGGACTGAAGGAGCGCTACGAGGTGTTTCACGGTGTAAAAATACAAGATGCGGCGCTGATATCTGCTGCCGTACTGAGCAATAGATATATTTCCGATCGTTTTTTGCCCGATAAGGCTATAGACCTTGTGGACGAAGCTTGTGCAATGATACGCACAGAGCTTGAGAGCAGCCCTGCCGAGCTTGATGACCTTGAGCGCCGCAGTATGCAGCTGCAAATAGAGCGCACGGCGCTTGCCAAAGAAACAGATAATTTATCGCGTGAGCGCCTTGCCGCGCTTGAAAAAGAGCTTGCCGCCATTAACGAGCAATCTAAAGCAATGCGTGCAAAATGGGATAACGAAAAGAACGCGATATCTAAAGTGCAAAGCCTACGTACACAATTAGAGCAAGTAAATTCGGATATCGAAAAAGCTCAACGAGAATACAATCTCGACAAGGCGGCGGAGCTTACCTATGGCAAGCTGCCTGCTTTACAAAAAGAGCTTGCCGCCGAAGAAAAGCTTGCCGAGGATGCAAGAGAAAACACCTTGCTGCACGACAGAGTAACAGACGAAGAAATATCACGTATTATCAGCCGATGGACAGGTATTCCTGTGAACAAGCTACTTGAGAGCGAGCGCGAAAAGCTGCTGCACTTAGACAGCGAGCTGCACAAACGCGTGATAGGGCAAAACGAAGCTGTAACTAAAGTGAGCGAAGCTATTATGCGCTCACGCGCAGGCATTAGCGACGAGACAAAGCCAATAGGTTCGTTTTTATTTTTAGGCCCTACAGGTGTGGGCAAAACAGAGCTTGCCAAAGCGCTTGCCGAAAATTTGTTCGATGACGAAAAAAATCTTATCCGTATAGATATGAGCGAATATATGGAAAAATTCAGCGTATCTCGCCTTATTGGAGCGCCTCCGGGATATGTGGGATACGAGGAGGGCGGCCAGCTTACAGAGGCTGTTCGCCGCCACCCATACGCAGTAGTGCTGTTTGACGAGATAGAAAAAGCTCATCCTGACGTATTTAATATTTTATTGCAAGTGCTTGATGACGGGCGCATTACGGACAGTGCAGGGCGCACTGTAGATTTTAAAAACACCATATTAATACTCACATCTAATCTTGGCAGTGAATATCTTTTGGACGGCATAGAAAACGGTGAAATCACAAAAAGCGCTCGTGAAGAAGTAAATGCCTTGTTGAAAACCACTTTCCGTCCCGAATTTCTTAATCGCCTAGATGAAATAGTGTATTACAAGCCCCTTTCCAAAGAAGAAATAAGCGAAATCGTAACCTTACAAATAGCCGCTTTGCAAAAGCGATTGAACGCAAAGGAGCTGCATTTACGGCTCACCGATAGCGCGAAAAGCTTTATTGTGGACGAGGGATACGATCCAATGTATGGCGCGCGCCCATTAAAAAGATATATACAAAGCCACGTAGACACTTTACTTGCGAAAGCGATATTAGAGCAAAATCCTACACCCGGAACAGAGTATATTATAGATGAGCAAAATCATAATTTAATAATTAATCGGTAAAAAACAATCAGCCGTGTAAGCAAAATTAAGCTTGCACGGCTGATTTTGTTTAATTAATTAATCTCCAAGTAGTCCACTCGTCCATCGGCACAGCGCCGAGCGATTTATAAAATTCTTGGCTTTGCGTGTTCCAATTAAGGCAGCACCATTCCATACGTGTACAATCTTCACTTTTGGCGATAGCTAAAAGCTCATTAAAAAGTAATTTGCCATATCCTTTTTTACGCATCTCGGGATACAAATACAAATCCTCTAAATAAAGACCTTTTTTGCCAACAAAAGTAGAAAAATTGTAAAAATACAGAGCGTAGCCTACCGCTTTTCCGTCCTCTATAGCCATAAGGCAATGCGCAATATTTTCTTCAAACATTGCCTTGTGCAGGCTTTTTTCTGTAGCCACTACTTCATCGCTCATCTTTTCATACTCGGCAATGGCACGAATAAGCGTGAGTATATCGGGGATATCTGTTTCTACTGCTCTGCGTATTTCAAATGACATTTATGTTTACTCCGTTATTTTACTTGCTTTATTTTTTTAGGTGAATATGTTTTTACTGCCGACGCGTCTTCAATTACTTCGTATGACGCGGTAGCTTCTTTTATAGAGTCCTCGAACGCGGCTGCCTGAATTTCATTGGCAATAGACAGCTTATACATATCAAACTCTTCCGCAGTCTCGAAGTTTTCAATTTTAGACCATACATAAGGCATTGAGCCTACTTCTTGTACTCCGCTGTCTCCTACCTTTGCCGCAAGCAACACATCGAGTGTTTCTTTAGGCATATTGGTAGATTCACTGCGCAGATACTCTGTAGTGAAAAACGAAGAGAACAGCTCGTCTGACATCTCGTGTCCTGTAATGGCAAACACCTTGTTAAGCGCTGCTTTTGCAGAGGCTTCATCTAGCTTTTTGCCGCCCTTGATATCCGCAAGCACTGCATCACCGATAGCTTTTATTTCTTTTACCTTATCGTCCGCAAGTGCTTGATAGCTTTTATCTATTGTAGGTAAGGTAAGCCCTACGATATGAGAATAAGTTTTATTCATATATTCTTTTGCGGCTGCATCTTCCACGGCATTTGCGCTGTCTTTTACGAAAACTTCGCTGTAAATACGGCTTTGCACTACTCCTTGCTGTGCCACAGTGCGCAATGTTTCTTTGCCTATGCCATTAGCTACAAACATTTTTTCGCCTTGCTCCCAAGCGTTGTTTACTTGGTCGTCAATGCCCTTCTTATCGTCTTCGCTTAGCTCAAGCTTTTTTTCGGCAAACACTTTATCCATATAAATATAGCTCTTTATTAAGCTAATCGTTTGCTCGTGTATCCATTCCTCAGCAGATTTACCTTCTATTTCCTGCTTGTAAATATCCTTGGATTTATCTTCTACCTTAGTAGCAGCAATATTTGCGGCATTGGATTGATAATAAAGATATATACCGGCAGGTATTTCTATACCCTCCACGGTAAGTACAGTAGCAGGAGACTTTACCGTACAGCCCACCATTGACAGTGCTAACACCGCCGATAAAACAATTGACATTGCCTTTTTCATATTATTCCTCTTTCCTCGTGTACTATTAACACGCGGTTTTTATTTTAATTATCCGCAAATAATGTGCGGAAAAAACAAACTAGTATAAATTATACAGCGTAAAACACGTCTTGGCAATAGTATTATCGTACAGAAAATATTTTTACATAGACAAATATAAATGCTATATGTTATACTTTTAAAGACTACGTTGGATATACTAATATAAACGTATAAAAGAAAGGTGATAAAAATGAAAAAAACAGCAATGATAATGAGTATTGTATTGGCACTGTGCCTGTTTGCAGGCTGCGGTGATAAGAAGGCAACAAGTGATGCTTCTGCCAATGTAGCAGGAACATTACCGGAAATAATGGTAAAATTATATGACGGTGTAAAAGCAGAATTGCCAAAAACTATGGATATGGAAATAACAGAAGAAAATTCCGAAATGTTTCTTGGCGTAGCCAAAAGCGAATATAAAGAAGCTCTTGCCTCTGATGCTATGATTAACGCTGTGGCACACTCCGTTTGCCTTGTGCGCGCAAATAGTGCCGACGAAGCCGCTGCGCTTGCCAAAACCATTGAAGAAAAAGCCGATCCTCGCAAATGGATATGCGTAGAAGCAGAAAAGAAAATAGTGGCAACAAAAGGCGACCTTGTGGTATTGATAATGACTTATGCAGATGCCGCGGCAGAGATAGAAGCAAACTTTAACAAGCTGTAAATTTATGCAACATAAAAAGCTGATTATTGTATCTGCATCAATTGCTGTGGCTGCTGTCGTGTTTAGCGCGCTTTTATTCAGCGGCACGATTGACGGTATTTACAGAGCGATAACAAAAAAGCCCGATAAAGACGGATTTTATACCGTAAACAGCTACACTGCACAAGCTATCGGTGAATTTACCGACAAATCCGTTGCCCTCTTTGCCAAAAAGTTAAACGCGGTAAAATCCGATTATCTCGCTGACAGTAAAGTGTATTTCGCTCTTATTCCCGACAAAACCTTTTATTTAAGCGGATATGAAACAGCCGATTATCCTAAGCTAAAAGCAAGCCTTGATAAATCCTTATCGGATTTTAATATCATCGATTTATATCCGTTTTTAAGTATCGACGATTATTATAAAACAGACGGACATTGGCGGCAGGAAAAGCTTGTGCCTATAGCGGATATTTTGCTTCGAAATATGGGCGCTTCCCCTGTAAAAAATGAATATACGCAAATGACGAAGGATAATTTCGTCGGCTCGTATTCTAAGCATATTAAAGGTAAGCCGCCTTTGGAAACGCTTGTATATCTTACCGATAAGGCTATAGATGCATCTACGGTGGATAATTACCAAAATCCTGCTTTTACGAGCGTATATGATATAGCAAAGCTCGACAGCGCTTTACCGTACGATGTATTTCTTAGCGGAGCTACACCGCTTGTCACTATCAAAAGCCCGCTTGCGCGCTCTTTAAAAGAGCTTGTCGTATTCAGAGATTCGTTTGCAAGCTCGCTTGCACCTTTACTATTAGATGAATACTGCAAAGTAACTTTAATCGATTTAAGATATATGGCAAGCCCCTTGCTAAAGGAAATGATAAGCTTTACCGGGCAAGACGTGCTGTTTATTTACAGCACAAATATTGTAAAAAGCAGCGCGATTTTAAGATAAACTTGAAAATGCCGCCTACTAAACCAAAATGTTTAGTAAGCGGCACTTTTTTAATTATAGGCTCAATAATGTTTGCACTGCTTTTTCATCTGCCTTTTGCGGCTCTAAGCTTGGCTTGCCAAAATAATATCCTTGAATATAATCTGCTCCGTTTTCCACAATCACACGCATTTCGCCTTGCGTTTCCACTCCCTCGGCGATTATCTTAATATCGTTTTGTTTGGAAAATGATGCGATATTGCAAAAAATTTCTTGCCGCTTTAAGTCTTTATCTATTCCGCGCACTATTCCCATATCTATTTTAATATAATCGGGTTTCAGGTCTAAAATCGCC
This sequence comes from Oscillospiraceae bacterium, assembly GCA_036641735.1. Taxonomy (GTDB): domain Bacteria; phylum Bacillota; class Clostridia; order Oscillospirales; family Ruminococcaceae; genus JAGPHI01. Next base: position 46,551 of record JAVWEG010000001.1, on the reverse strand, counting down.
ATATCACTGTTATATCCCGAGCCGAAATCATCGAGTGCAATTGGCAAATTCATATTCCGCAGCAGAGTTAACTTATTTTTGGTGTATTCTTTTTCGGCATATTCGCCCTCGGTAAGCTCCACTATTATCGACGGGAATAAATCTCCATATTTTTCAACAAACAATGCTAAATCCTCTTCGTTTAACAATTGATTGGAAATAGAATTAACAAACACCTTGCAATTGCAAAACAGATCTTCTCTTTTGCGCACCGCTTCGAGCGCACAAAACCAAGTAAGCTTTTCTATCTGATACAGCTTAGACTGCGCGTGCGCCAAACGAATTACCTCGAGCGGCCCATTGAGGGACTTTATTTTCGGGCGCATAAGCGCTTCATATGCAAAAACTTCGCCGCTTTTTACGTCAACAATCGGCTGAAATGCGTAATCTACAAGCTCCTCCTCTACAAGACGGTTTAGCTCTTCTCTGCCTTTTAGCAAAAACGAATCTCTGCGATAAATTTCCGCATCAAAGCTTTTTATACTGCCTTTTACGCTGTTTTTCACTTCATACATTGCAAAATCCGCATATTGTGTCAGCGCTTCAAGGTTATCTGCATCATTCGGGTACCAAGCCACACCTGCCGAAGCGCGCACCTTATAGCTTTTTCCGTCCGGCAATATCATCTCTGTGGCAAACATTTGTTTGCGGATTTCTTCTATCAGAAGTGTTATTTCTTCTTTGGAATCAAACCTATAAAACAGCACTTGAAACTCATCGCCCGACATACGCGCAGACATCACCTTGTCGTTATTAAGCCCTCGCAAAACATTGGCGGCGCAGCGAATATATTCATCTCCGCAATCGTGTCCGTAAGTATCATTTACAAATTTCAGATTATCAAGATCCATCATAAGCAATGCCGCATTTTTAAGTGCCTGCTTATCATTGAAAATTTCGTTTGCAAACTTTGCAAATGCGCGCCTATTTAATAGGCTTGTGAGCAAATCATTGTCGCGTTCATATTCTATTTTACGCTTTTCGCTCATCTCTTGAGTCACGTCCATTATTACTCCGAGGCGCTCGCTTGCGCTACGCTTTATGCGCACTCGTAAATATCGCACTTTTCCATATAAAGTAATGCGGCTAACATATAATTCTCTTGTGTGCGGAAGCTCGGATTTATTATATAAATCATCTAAAAAGTCCGTAAAATCATCATATGCTATGCCGCTTCCACACGGTGACAGCCCCGTAAGAGTATAAAACATTGCAGAGCAGTGAACATACTTTTCACCTTCTGTATACTCAAACACACCTACAGGAATACCCGACAGCTCTATAATAGAGGAAATGCGCGAAGAGGTGCGTGCTATATCTTGGCTCATCTGCACGATAGCGCCCGAAAGCTGGTCTATCTCCTCTACCTTTATACTGGGCAAATTTACAGGCAAATGCGGATCACTCGTGCGCACCTTCATCGCCAACGTAGTAACTGGCTTTGTTACGCTAACGGCAATAAATCCTGCCCCAAGTATTCCCATTACAATCGACACTATAAAAAGCATTACTATAGTAGCAGACATATCGGCAGAAAACGCGTACAAATCTTTTTGCGATTCCATACCTATCAATGCCCATTCATCACCTGCAAAGGGTGTGTTGCTATTATAAAGATTAAATTTTTGTACGCTTGCAAGTACTTTTTCGTTGTTTGATGATTTCGTTTCATATATATTGCGATATAATGCCTCTTGTTTAAAATCGATACTTTCCATATTTTCAAATGCGCGCTTATACATAGAGCCGCTTGCTGCATATGGTGCAAAGCTCATTTTATCGATGCCTGCTTCTTTGTCTATGGCTATTACATATGAGCTTAAATTTTGGCGGCTAAGCTCGCTGTATGGCATAAGCTTTTGCATATAGTCCACGGTAATATCTATGCCCAAAACGCCAAAAATTTTACCGTTCTCTGCTCTTAGCGGCACAGAATATGTAATAACAGAAATATCGTCGGGGTGAAGCTGCATATTGCCGCTCCAAAATCCTAAGTTTTCACTTGTTAATTCAGTATAGGCTACAGCCGCTTGCAGAGGCTTAAAATAATAATCATCATTTTTCGTCAAATCAAATAACGGCGACCAATAAATGTCGGTAGTGATGCCCACCCTTTGTGCTACTTTAGTGGGTGCGCGCTCTAAAAGCAAATCAGATTTGTCGTTTGGTGTGGACAAGGGATCCATATCGCGCACATAAAATCCGCTTTTTTCTGCGCTGCCATTATCCTTCGGCGCTTGTAAATCATTGCCGCTCAAAATAATATATGCACCTGTTACAGAGTTTTTCCGAAGCAAATAAACTATATCGTCTGCCACATTGTCTATTACTTTTGTGGCAAGCTCACTGCCTGCCACGCAATCTGTATAGCTTTTACCCTCTAATAAAAGCAAAGTGTCTATCTTTTTTGTTATAATGTTTTGCGTTTCTTGCAGATTACTAAAATGCAGTAAATCATTTTCTAAATTATTTTTACGGCTTAGTACGCGCTCATTTAAAATATCCAGTGCATTTTCTTTCATTTGCGCTAAAGTACCGCCCCACAGCATAGCCGCTGCAAATAATGCACTTTGTACCACAACCAATAACATTACAGGCCACAATATTTTATACAGCATCGAATGTTTTTTCATATTAAACTGCATTCATAGTATCCTCCGATTGTAAAATATTTACAATATGCCTTGTATTTTTATTAAGCTATGCTATTTAGCGCCACATCAAATTCTATATACCAATCGTCATATCTTGACTCTGTAAGATACTTTGCCAATGCTTCATCTCGCGTAGCACCGCTTGCCATAGCCTCAAGCACTGCCGCGCGGTCCGTTGCAGCGGCGCTCGCCATAGATTTTTCAAGAATAGCTCGTGCCTCTAATCCCCCGTTAAACGGCTTGCTTGTATACAGCTTATAATTTTTTACGGTGTTTAGGGCTTTTTCAAATGAATCTATCGTATCGTTTTGTGTTTCAATGAGCGCCTGCGTTATCTTGTTTATATCGCACGACGATTTTTTTACGGGCAAATATGCACTGTCTACAGCAAACTTGATATTGCGCTGTTCTTCTGTAAGCCATTTTAAAAATATTGTCGATGCATATTCCGCCTGCGGAGTGGAACGAGTAACCACCATTCCTGCACCCTGCTGCACCGCATATTTTTCTCCTCCCTCAAATATCGGCGCTTCTAATATCAAGCGCTCTATCGGATAGCTCTCGGTATCTGAAATATTTACTTTGTCGGGAAAATATGTGGTGCCGCTTGATGAGCCGACAAGCGCAATGATATTGCCTGTCTTTATATCATCTGTTCTAAACCGATTATTGGCGGTGAAATATCCCTTTACAAAAGGAATATAGTAATTATCCCACAACCTTTTAATTACGGCTTTATCTGTGTTTAATCGCGCTTTATCGTCACTTACGCTAAAAACATCCACGCCCATTTGCTTTGCGCCGATAAGCATATAATTTGCCATTGCATCTCTGCCAAAAAATGCTTTACCGTCATTTGGCTGCTGCGTTTGTGAATCTGTCCAATTGTAATACTGCTCTGCCGTTTGCGTTACACCCTCTATAGTGGCAAGCTTTTTTACATCTGCACCCGTGGCAACAGCAAATTTATCCCAATCGGTTTTGTTTATCATCATAAGCTCTACACTTTTGGCAATGGGAAATATTTTGAGGCTGCCGTCCGCGCCAAAGCGCCCTTCGCTCAAATATTCTTCTATGTATTCATCTCTCTCAAGGTTAATAAGATATTCGTCAAGGCTTGCCGCAAGCCCCAGCTTATCTATCGCAAACGCCGTATCGGTATAAGCGGCAAAAATATTGGGTATTTCGCCTGCCCCTACCTTTTTTTGCGCCGCATCCATCACCTTATTTGTTAAATCGCCTATATTCCCCTGCCCAAAAGCTTGTACTACTATACCTTTTTTCGTACCCACTGTCTCGTTAAATTCGGTTACCTGCTCATCAAACGCGGTTTTTTGTTTGCCGTTATAATAATGCCACAAGGTTAGCGTTATGGGCTTATCCGCACTCAATTTTGGCAGCTTAGTGCCAAGCGCACAAGAGGCAAGCATTATGCAAGATATTCCAAGACTTATTGTTTTTACAATTAAGCGCTTATTCATATCAAAACTCCCCTATTTTTTTAAATTTTTTATAGTAATATGCTAACATTATATACTTAAAATTGTAAAATATCCAGTTGTTTGCTTTATTTCGCGCATTAAAATGTTTCGTTTGCGCTATAAATCGACAAATCGTTTAATGTGCGCAATACACGGACACTTGTAAAATTATTTTGCTTTCCTTTCGCTAATTAGCAACATAATTAACATAAAAACAACATAAATCCATATATCGCGATTGACAAAAGCGTCAAAATAATATAACATATGAAGATATATTTAAATGAAAAGGATTTGAAAGCTATGGCAAAGTATATTGTAAAGAGAATTGCGCTCGCGTTTTTGACGCTGTTTCTCGTATCTACAATTACGTTTTTCTTAATGAACCTCATTCCGGGCGGGCCATTTTTGGCAGAAAAGGCAGTAAGCCCACAAGCACAGGCGGCTTTAAATGCAAAATATGGTCTTGATAAGCCGTTATTTGAGCAATACACCACCTATCTTGGCGGTGCAATTAAAGGCGACCTCGGTGACAGCGTGAAAAAACGTGGGTTTACCATAACTCGCATTATAAAGGAACGCTTCCCTACGTCTGCCAAAATAGGCTGCATTTCTGTTGCTGTAGCGCTTGTAGTCGGTGTAGTTATCGGCAGCATAGCGGCTATGCACAGAGGCAAGTGGCTCGATAACCTTATAATATTTATAGCTACTTGCGGTATAGCTGTACCAAGCTTTGTGGTGTGTACAATGCTAATGTATATTTTTGGGCTAAAGCTAGGGTGGCTGCCCACCACAGGTCTTAGCGGAGTACTTAACTACATTATGCCTGTGGCAGGGCTTGCGTTTTACCCCACGGCATATATTGCGCGGCTAATGCGCTCGTCTATGCTAGACGTACTTGGGCAAGACTATATGCGCACAGCGCGTGCAAAGGGCTTGTCGGGTGCCAAGAGCTTATTTAAGCACGCACTTCGCAATGCGATTTTGCCTGTAGTAACGTATCTCGGACCAATGTTTGCATACACGCTTACAGGCTCGTTTGTAGTGGAAAAAATATTTACAATAGGCGGTCTTGGTTCAGCGTTTATCGGCTCTATTACAGGGCGCGATTATCCGCTGATTATGGGTACTACCATATTCCTTGCTGCACTTATCATTGTGATGAATGTTGTGGTTGATATTGCGTATAAGCTTATCGATCCGCGCATTCAATTAAAGTAAGGAGGAACGAGCTGATGTCAGAGAAAAACCCATTAAGCCTACAGCTAAATACAGATGATTTTGTTTTGGCTGACGAAAAAGACAAGCAAAGCCTTGTAGTAATGCGCGAAAGCGTATCCTTTTGGCGTGACGGCGCTCGCCGCCTATGCAAAAATCCTGTGGCTATGGTTAGCCTTGTGGTATTGATAATAGTAATGCTTTTTGCTTTTGTGGTACCGAGCTTTTATCCGTACACATATGAGTTTCAGATAGTAGATGCCGAAAATTTGGCACCGTTTACCTATTCTGCTGCTGAGCAGGCACAAATTGATGCCGGTGTGAAAATATTTCCGCACGTACTTGGCACTGATGCGCTTGGCCGCGACTACGCAATACGCGTAATGCTCGGCGCTCGTATTTCATTACTGGTAGGAATAGTAGCCTCCGCTATTATTTTGCTTATTGGCTCGTTTTACGGTGCTATTGCAGGATTTTTTGGCGGCTGGATAGATATGGTAATGATGCGCATAGTGGATATGATTTACACTGTACCTGATATCCTTATTATTATACTGCTGTCTATTACACTTAAATATCCGCTAAAGGCGCTTGCCGAGGTGGCAGGCTTTGCGTGGATTAACACGCTTGGCGTAAACCTAATAAGTATATTTATCGTGTTTGCTTTGCTTTACTGGGTAGGTATGGCGCGTATAGTGCGCAGCCAGATACTTACCTTAAAAGAGCAGGAATATGTTACCGCTGCAAGGGCGCTTGGCGCATCGAGCGGACGTATTATCCGTAAGCATTTGCTTACTAACTGCATAGGTACTTTAATTGTTACCACTACCTTACAGATACCTTCCGCGATATTTACAGAGAGCTTTTTAAGCTTTCTTGGCATTGGTGTGGCGGCTCCTATGCCGTCGCTCGGCTCACTTGCGAGCGAGGCTTTAAACGGTCTGCAAAGCTTTCCGTTCCGCCTTATGGCTCCTGCACTTGTAATATCCGTAATTATCTTAAGCTTTAACTTGTTTGGCGATGGTCTGCGTGACGCGTTCGACCCGAAGCTTAAAAACTAGAGGGAGAGGGAAATATGAGCGACTATTTGGTAGAAATAAAGAACGAGCGCCTGTCCTTCTTTACTCCGGCAGGTGAAGTGAAAGCTTTAAATGACGTATCCTTGCATCTGTCTGAGGGCGAGGTGCTTGGTATAGTGGGCGAGAGCGGCTCGGGCAAATCCGTTACTGCATACAGCCTTATGGGGCTTACCGCGTACCCCGGGCGCATTATCGGCGGCACTATAGACTTTAATGGTCACCGCATCAATGATATGAGCGAAAAAGAGATGCGCAAAATTCGTGGCAATGAGGAATCTATAATATTCCAAGATCCTATGACAAGCCTTAATCCTGTGTACACAGTGGGTAATCAGATAGAAGAGGTTATCCGTTTGCACACCGATAAAAATAAAAAGCAAGCCACAGAGCGCGCTTGCGAGCTGCTTACTCTTGTGGGCATTAACGAACCCGAAAAACGTCTTAAACAGTATCCGCACGAGCTGTCGGGCGGTATGCGCCAGCGCATAATGATAGCAATTGCACTCGCTTGCGAGCCAAAGCTATTGATAGCGGACGAGCCTACAACCGCGCTTGATGTAACTATACAAGCACAGATATTAGAGCTTATGGTAGAGCTGAAAAACAAGCTTGGTATGGCTATTATTATGATAACACACGATCTTGGCGTAGTAGCCAATATGTGCGACCGCATTGCGGTAATGTATGCCGGCAAGGTAGTGGAATATGGCACAGTAGATGATATATTTTATGCGCCTAAGCACGAGTACACAAAGGGACTTTTGCGCAGTATCCCGAAGCTTACTGAAAAAGAGCATACAAAGCTTATTCCTATAGACGGCTCGCCTGTGGATATGTTAAACCCTCCCAAAGGCTGCCCGTTTGCTCCGCGCTGCGAAAAATGTATGAAGGTATGCCTGCGTGCAATGCCTCCTGAAACAGCTATTACCGATGTGCATTACTCCTCGTGCTGGCTGCTCCAAAAAGACGAATTGCAAAACAACGGAGGTAAGGCACAATGAGTGATAAAAAGCTTGTAGAAGTACAAAATATGAAGCAGTATTTCCCTGTAGCGGGCGGCAAAATGTTTGAAAAACGTCTTGTTAAGGCTGTTGATGATGTATCTTTTTATGTAAACGAAGGCGAGACACTTGGGCTTGTAGGCGAGAGCGGCTGCGGAAAAACCACTACCGGACGCACTTTGCTTCGCTTGTACGAGCCTACAGAGGGGCGCATTATTTATAAAGGCGTCACTTTGTTTGATTCCGGCAATATGCCTATGTGCGGCGAGGACGGCAAACAAATACTAAATGCCGACGGCACACCTATGTTGTCTAAAAAAACCGCTGTAAATATGCTGCCTTATCGCCGTAAAATGCAGATAGTATTCCAAGATCCTTATGCATCACTTGATCCTCGTATGACGGTGGGCGATATTGTGGGCGAAGCGATAGATATTCATAAACTTGCCGCCACCAAAAAGGACAGACAAGACAAAATTATCCAAATGCTTGAGCGCGTAGGGCTTAACAGTGAACACGCCAATCGTTATCCTCACGAATTTTCGGGCGGACAGCGCCAGCGCGTAGGCATAGCACGCGCGCTTGCCGTAGATCCTGAGTTTATAGTATGCGACGAGCCTATTTCGGCGCTTGATGTATCTATACAAGCGCAGGTAGTAAATATGTTTGAAGAGCTGCAAGAGCAGCTTGGGCTTACGTATTTGTTTATTGCGCACGATTTATCTGTAGTAAAGCATATATCTAACCGTATCGGCGTAATGTATTTAGGTAAGCTTGTAGAGCTTGCCGACAGCTATGAGCTTGCGTTTCACAGTGTGCATCCGTACACTAAAAGCCTTGTATCTGCTATTCCTATTGCAGATCCCGAGACCTCGCGCGCTTCTCACCGCATTGTGCTTGAAGGCGATGTGCCAAGTCCTGTTAACCCACCGTCAGGTTGCCACTTCCGCACTCGCTGCCCGTATGCAGACGAGCAATGCGCCGCTGAAAATCCTGTGTGGAGAGAAATTTCCAATGGGCATTATGCCGCGTGTCACCACCTTGACAGGGTTAAGTAATTGTGCATAACTACAAAAAATAGTTACAAAACAATACAAAACCGTAAATTCACTTGCCAAAACACTGTTACTGTGTATAATAGTTTTAATTCAATACTTTATCGCTGTAAATTGCTTTAAAGATGAAACGTTCGTTTTTAGCGAACGAAATTAACGAGGAGGATTTATTTTATGAAAAAGATTGCAGGCTTAATGGCCGCAGTAATGGTATGCACAATGTTGCTTGCCGGCTGCGGTGATAAGAAAGGCACAACCACAAGCGGCTCTGGTGCAGCACCGGCACAAAGCGCCGTAGCAGGCAGCGGCAAAGAACTTGCCGTTACTATCGGACCTAACCCAGAGACAATGGATCCTGCGCTAAACAGCGCTGTAGACGGCGGCAATATGATTTTGCACGCATTTGAGTGCCTACTGATTATTGACAAAGACGGCAAAGCAGTACCCGGACAGGCAGAATCGTTCGAGAAGAGCGCTGACGGCCTAAAGTACACATTTAAATTGCGTAAAGACTTAAAGTGGAGCGATGGCTCACCACTTACAGCAAACGACTTTGTATATAGCTGGCAGCGCGCAGTAGATCCTGCTACAGCTTCTCCTTATGCTGATATCTTCAACGTAATCTCAGGCTTTGCCGATATCGCTTCCGGCGCAAAAACACCTGATACACTTGGAGCAAAGGCAATAGACGACCAAACTCTTGAAGTAACATTGAGCGCTCCTTGCGCATACTTTGAGCAGCTGGTAGCTTTCGCTACATACAGCCCTGTACAAAAGGCTACTATCGAAGCTAACGGCGAAACTTGGGCAACAGCCGCTAAAACATATGTAAGCAACGGACCTTTCAATATGACCGACTGGAAAACAGGCGAGTACATTGAATTTTCCAAGAACCAAAATTACTGGAACAAAGATGCTATCAAGCTTGATAAGCTAAAGTTTATGCTTATTGAAGACGATAACGCAGCACTTACCGCTTATGAGGGCGGCGAAGTATTGATGACAAAGAGTATTCCTGCTGCTGAAATCGACAATCTTTCTTCACGTGCAGATTTCCATAAAGCAGACCTAATGGGCACATATTATTTGAGCCTTAACCTAAACAAAGCTCCTTTTGACAACGCAAAGGTACGTAAAGCTTTGAGTATGGCTATTGACCGTGACCGTATTGCAAACACTGTAATGCACGGCACTTATGCACCTGCTACTGCTTATATCGGACCTGGATTTTTAGATGCAGATGCAAAAACTCCGTTTATGGACACCACTACTAAGGACAATGGCGGCAAAACTTATTTTGACACAAAGGCCGATGTAGAGGGCGCTAAGAAATTGCTTGCAGAAGCAGGATTCCCAGACGGCAAGGGCCTTGCTCCTATCGAGTATATGACAAACGATTCCGCTTATCATAAAAACGTAGCCGAGGCTTTGCAGCAAATGTGGGGCGAGATTGGCGTAAAGATGAATATCGTTATCCAAGAGTGGGCTAACTTTACAGCAGCGCGTCGTTCAGGCGACTACTTCGTAGCACGTAACGGCTGGGTAACAGACTATAACGATCCTTCAAGTATGCTTGACTTGTTCTGCTCTGAGAACGGCAACAACGACGGCAAGTACAACAATCCTGCTTACGACAAGCTGATGGCAGAAGCAAGAACAAGCGCAGACCAAACAGTTCGTATGCAGAAAATGCACGAAGCTGAAAAGCTGGTTCTTGACGAAGCAGGTATGATACCACTTGCATACTACAGTGATACATTCCTACAGAGCGACAAGATTGTAAATACTTGGCATTCACCTCTTGGTTATTGGCATTTTGAGTATGCTGACATCAAGTAATTAGCATTAATATTATTAGCAGCGGCTGTAAACCCAAAGTTTACAGCCGCTGCTTTTTTATTTCTATTATAAATCGTCTGCATCCTGTTCGGGCTTTTCGTATTTTATTTTAGGCTTGCCCGTATAGCTTCCGTTTGGATCTGTTTTGCTTGGCGGCTCATTTATAATGCTTTTTACAATATCATTATTATTATTTTGCTTCATTTTAACAACTCCTTTGTATATACTATGTGTGCCGTGTACACAATGTATACAAAGGAGGTGCTGCTGTGAATAATAAAAAAGTTTTTGTTATTTCATTTGCTATCACGCTTGCTGTATTGCTGCCGATATATTTTGTGGTTGCTTCGCTTGCGGCACGCTCGGCTACAAAGCCTGCTGAAAATATTGTTACAGATGTTCCTATGGCGCGCCCTATGTCTCAAGATGCCAAAAATTTGCTTTTAATTACGCAATCCGACAAAACGTATGCTTTTGTATTGCTTCGGTTTGATGCACTCGACAGCAAAATATGCTCCGTTGCTTTAGCACCCGAAACAGTATTGCTGTGCGACGGCAAGCCTGTGCGCTTGGTAGATGCTATGAATACGGCTGGGCCTGAGCTGGCACGTCTTGCTCTTGAAGAAACTTTGGAAATACGCGTAAATAATTATCTTGTTACCTCCGCTACGCTTTTAGCGGAAATGGCAGCTCCTCTTGGCAACGGCTCTATGCCGCTTACAAGCTATATGAGCGACGAGGCACTGGGGCAGCTAAAGCTTTTAGTGCCTGGGGTAGAGAATATCGAATTATCGCCTTTGCGCCTTTGTGAAGTACTTTCAAGCGGACTTGTGCCTTTAAATATGCTACCCACTATACGTGCCGACGGCTATCTTGCTTTTTTGCGTTCGGGGCTTTTAAGCTTACCTGAAATAATCCCCGCTGCACTGCGCAAACACTCTCGGTATCTCGATACAAGTATAAAAGCCACCGATATTTACGATTACGAACGCATATTGCAATTTTTGGCAAAGCAAGAGCCAAGCTTTAAAACTGTGGTACTATCGGGAGCTTACATCGAAAACCGATATGAACTTGAAAGCGAAGCTTTAGCACAAGCAAAAATTTATCTTTGTTGATATTTTTATTTATTTTACACTTTACCAACTTTACTGATTTATCGCTTGCCAATCAAACTATGAAAAGGTATAATAATTAAAATACTTATTTTCAAAAATTATGGAGGCAATATGCGACATTTAATAGACCCACTCGACTTTACAAAAGACGAAATAAACGAGCTTTTGGATTTGGCTGATAATATGCTAAAGACTCCTGAACGATACAATAATTTATGCGCTCACAAAAAGCTTGCTACTTTGTTTTACGAGCCAAGCACTCGCACACGGCTGTCATTTGAAGCGGCTATGCTTAATCTTGGCGGCAGCGTGCTAGGGTTTTCGTCCGCCAATTCAAGCTCTGCCGCAAAAGGCGAGAGCGTAGCAGACACTATCAGAGTAATATCCTCTTATGCCGATATTGCCGCTATCCGCCACCCTAAAGAGGGCGCACCCTTACGCGCTGCGCATTATTCATCTATTCCTGTGATAAACGCAGGTGACGGCGGACATCAGCATCCTACACAAACGCTCACAGATCTTATGACTATCCGCAAACGCACAGGCAGATTAAACGATATCACTATAGGGCTTTGCGGAGATTTAAAGTTTGGCCGCACCGTACATTCGCTTATTAAGTCCCTTTGCCGTTACGACAATATCCGATTTGTGCTTATAAGCCCCGAGGAGCTGCGCTTGCCCGAATATATTATAAGCGAGAGCATAGCACTTGCAAATGCGCCGTATACTGAGGTAACTAATCTTGACGAAGCTATGCCAAGCCTTGATATTTTGTATATGACACGCGTACAAAAGGAACGCTTTTTTAACGAAGAAGATTATGTGCGTTTAAAAGACAGCTATATTCTCACCTTTGACAAGATGAAAAACGCAAAGCCTAATATGGCTATACTGCACCCACTGCCGCGCGTAAACGAAATTGCCCTTGAGGTAGATGACGATCCGCGAGCCGCGTACTTTGAGCAGGCGGCAAATGGTGTATATGTGCGTATGGCGCTGATAGCAACGCTTTTAGAGCTTACGAAGGAGGCAGACAATGCTTAATATAGACAGTATACAAAACGGCGTAGTGATAGATCATCTCAAGGCAGGCAGTGCTATGCAAATTTATAAGCTTTTGGATTTAGACACGCTCGACTGCGGCATTGCCATTATCCGCAACGCACGCTCATCTAAATATGGGCGCAAGGACATTATTAAAATAGAGGGCGATGTAAATATTAATCTTGATGTGCTGGGATATATCGACCATAATATCACTATTGACGTAATAAAAGACAGCAAAATTACCGAGAAAAAGCAGCTTGTACTTCCTAAAAAGCTTAAAAATATTATCCGCTGCAAAAATCCGCGCTGCATTTGCACCATAGAGGAAGAAATAGACCATATTTTTAATCTATCACCAAATGGCAAATATCGCTGCGCTTACTGCGAGCAGGAATTTAATTTATAATTTTAATGCAATATCCTCTGTTATAGCAAAGCACCGATTTCGTTTGACACTCGCTTTTCAACAAGAAAAAAGATGGATAACGGCAATAAGCTGTTATCCACCTTTTTTATTCTACATCTAAATAACTGTATAAAGTATATTTTGATATGCCAAAATACTTTGAAACCTTGTCTCCGCTTTTTGTGATAAGAAACGCTCCTGCGGCATTTAAAAACTGTATTGCTTTTATTTTATCGTCCTTTGTCATCAGTGCCACGGGCTTTGCCACAAGCGCTACAGACTGGTCTATAAGCTCATCTAAAAGCTCATTTACACTTTGCACTATGCGCTCAGGCTCTGTATGCGCACTTTCAGGTGCGGTGCTTACAAGGCTATCAATACCGCTTTTAGCTATTAAAAGCCCTGTGATATCGTAATTGATTGCAAATATGTATTTCGCATTACCGCTCGCATCTTTTACAAACATAGTACTCGATTTTAATATTTTACCGTCACGCGTTTTGGTAAGATATGCCAAATGGTCTGCTTTGCACCCGTTTTTTTGCATTGCCTCCAGCACCACGTGCGACGGCCCGTCGCCCACTTTACGGTTAGACACTTGCCCGTTTTCTATTGCCACAATAGAGCTTTCCATATCGTTTTCACCGAGCAAATGTATCACTATTTCGCACGATGCGCCAAACTGTGCTGCTAAGCCTGCCGCTATCTGCTTTAAAGTTTTTAACGTATTATCCTCTTGCATTATCGCATTTCTCCTTACTTATATCATATTGTTTTTCTATTTACAAAATTACAATGCTATATTATATAGATATCATAGCATACTTTTATATAAAATCAACAAACTTTTAGCCAAAATAAAATTTTTTAGTAATACCATTGCTTTTCATTATAGGTTATGTTATATTAAAATTATAAATTCGCGAGTGCTATTTTGTGAAAAATAAATATTTAACTATACTGGGCAGCTGTAACGGAGTGCTATGCGCACGGGCTTTTTTAAACAATTAAGCTTTTTCGCTATGGCGCTCATTTTTTATTTTAAACGGAGGAATTATAATGATACTAATAGGCAACGGCACAGTTATCACAAGGGGCAAAGCAAATAAAGTAATTGAGGACGGCTGTGTTGCCGTAGACGGTAAAATTATCAAGGAAATTGGCACTTGCGCTCAGCTGCGTGCCAAATACGCGGATGCACAATGGATAGATGCCAAAGGCGGACTGATTATGCCCGGTATGATAAATGCCCATAATCATATTTATTCCGCATTTGCAAGAGGTTTATCCATTAATGGATATTCTCCAAAAACATTTCTTGATATTTTGGACGGACAATGGTGGACTATCGACCGCAACCTCACTTTACCCGATACCCGTATGAGCGCAATGGCTACTTATATCGACTGCATTAAAAACGGTGTAACAACAGTGTTTGACCACCACGCAAGCTATGGCGGCATAGAGGGCAGCTTATTTGCAATAGCCGATGCTGCAAAGCAGCTTGGTGTGCGCACAAATCTTTGCTACGAAGTATCAGACCGTGACGGCGAGGATAAAATGCGTGCCGCTGTAAAAGAAAATGCCGATTTTATAGGCTATTGTGCCAAAGACGATACCGATATGGTAAAAGCGATGATGGGTATGCACGCAAGCTTTACGCTATCTAATAAAAGCCTTGCTCTATGCCGTGAAAGTGTACCTGACGGTACAGGATTTCATATTCACGTAGCCGAGGGTATGACAGACGTATACGACAGCCTTGCCAAATACAATAAGCGTGTGATTTACCGCTTGTTTGACAATGATATTTTGGGAGACAAAACCATTTGCGGACATTGCATACATATTAACGGTAATGAAATGGAAGTATTGAAAGAAACAAATACCGCCGTAGTGCATAATCCCGAGAGCAATATGGGTAACGCAGTAGGCTGCCCACCTACCTTAGATATGATGCACAGAGGCATATTGGTAGGCCTTGGTACTGACGGATATACAAATGATATGTACGAGAGTATGAAGGTAGCCAATATTTTACATAAGCACAATTTGTGTGATCCGACAGTGGCTTGGGGTGAAGTGCCGCAAATGGCATTTGAGGGCAATGCCGCCATAGGCGCACGCTATTTTGAGCATACCTTAGGCGAGCTTAGCGAGGGTGCTGCCGCTGATATTATAGTAGCCGATTACAATCCGCTTACTCCGCTTACTGCTAATAATCTTGGCGGACACACCTTGTTTGGTATGCAAGGGCGCAGTGTGGTAACTACAATGATTAATGGCACTGTACGTATGCTTAACCGTGAGCTTGTAGGCATAGACGAACAGCGCGTAATGGCACAATCGCGTGAGCAGGCAGCCGATTTATGGCGCCGCATTAACGCTTAATAGGAGGATTTATAATGAGTGACAGAATGACCGCAATTCCATTTAACAAGCTAATGGAGCATATTTTAGAGGAAAATCGCAATGAACAAACAATTTTTGGTGTAAGCAAATATTATAAAGCCAATCTTCAATCGGAAAAATTACAGCTTTTTAACGAAGGCTTAGAGCTTCCGTTTGGCCCTGCGGCAGGGCCGCATACGCAATTGGCGCAAAATATTATTGCGGCATATGTAGGCGGCTCACGCTTTTTTGAGCTAAAGACAGTGCAAACGCTTGACGGCGAGGATTTGCCTGTGGCAAAGCCCTGCATACTTGCCGAGGACGAGGGATATAACGTAGAGTGGAGTACAGAGCTGCGTGTACAAGATGCGCAAAGTGAATACATAAAGGCATATTTTGCTTTAAAGCTGATATCTCGCGAGCTTGCGCTTGGCGGTGCTGACGGATTTATATTTAATATGAGCGTGGGATACGACCTTGAGGGTATTCGCAGCGCTAAAATCGATGCTTTTATTGAGGGGCTTAAAGATGCAAGTGAGCTTGCTGTATTTAAAGAATGTAAAGCGTGGGCATACGATAATTTGCACTGCTTTAAAAATATTACCAAAGCTGATATCGATGCAATTGACGGCAAAGTATGTACCTCGGGTACTCTATCTACCTTGCACGGCTGCCCTCCTGCAGAGATAGAGCGCATAGCCACTTATCTTTTAAGCGAAAAACATCTTAATACGTTTATTAAATGCAATCCTACCTTGCTTGGCTATAAAGCGGCGCGCGAAACTTTAGATGCGCTCGGATATGATTACATCGTATTTGACGAGCATCATTTTAACGAGGATTTGCAATTTGCCGATGCAGTGCCTATGCTCACACGCTTACAGGCGCTGGCAAACGAAAAATCGCTTAGCTTTGGTGTAAAGCTTACCAATACTTTCCCTGTGGATATAGCGGCAAACGAGCTGCCCGGCAACGAAATGTATATGTCGGGGCGCAGCTTATTTCCGCTGTCTATGCAAGTAGCGCAAAAGCTTACCCTAGCTTTTGACGGTGCGCTTCGCATATCATATTCCGGCGGCGCAGATGCACACAATATTGCAGATTTGTACAAAGCAGGCATTTGGCCTATCACAATAGCCACCACTTTATTAAAGCCGGGCGGATATAACCGTCTTGTGCAGATGGCAAATCTCCTTGAAAAGGTAGGCGCACGCGCATTTACTAAGGTAGATTTAGCCTGTGTAGAAAAGCTTATGGAAAGCTCTAAAAAAGACCTACATTATATTAAGCCGATAAAAACAGCTCCTAATCGCAAAAGCGGCGGCGAAGTGCCTCTTATAGATTGCTTTAAAGCACCGTGCCGCGGCGGCTGCCCGTTTGGGCAAGATATCCCTGCATATCTGCGATTTGTAGACGAGGGCAAGTACGAGGATGCTTTAAATGTAATATTAGAGCGCAACCCACTGCCGTTTATCACAGGCACTATCTGTGCGCACCATTGTATGGATAAATGCACACGCGGATTTTATGACGAGAGCGTACATATCCGTGATGCAAAGCTAAAGGCTGCAAATAATGCCTTTGATACTTTATTGAAAAGCCTTGCACCACGCGGCAAAAGCAATAAAAACATTGCTATCGTCGGCGGCGGCCCTGCCGGTATGGCAGCGGCATATTTACTGGCAAGAGGCGGCGCTAAGGTAACAATTTTTGACAAGCACGATACACTTGGCGGTGTAGTGCGCCAAGTTATTCCTGAATTTCGCATTGCGAGCGATGCTATAGAAAAAGATGCCGCGCTGCTAAAAGCAATGGGCGTAAATTTAAATCTGAACACCGAAATAAGCTCTAAAGAGCAGCTACAAAGCTATGATGCCGTCGTGCTTGGCATAGGTGCGTGGGATGCGCCGTCTTTAAAGCTTGATGGCGCAGATGCTATGGACGCGCTTGAGTTTTTGGCACAGTGCAAAGCAAAAAATTATGCTCTTAACCTCGGCAAAAACGTAGTGATTATAGGCGGCGGCAACACCGCTATGGATGCCGCCCGTGCGGCAAAGCGTGTAAAGGGTGTAGAATGTGTAAGCCTTGTTTATCGCCGTAATAGGCGCTATATGCCCGCAGACGAGGAAGAGCTTGAGCTTTGCATTGCCGACGGAGTGGAATTTGTAGAATTGGCATCTCCCGAAGCACTTGCAAACGGTGTGCTTACCTGCGAAGTAATGGCTTTGGGCGCGCCTGATGCAAGCGGCCGCCGCGCACCTGTAGGCACAGGCAAAAAAGTGCAGGTATCTGCCGATACCGTAATAGCGGCTGTAGGCGAAAAAGTAGACAATACTTTATATAACGAGCTTGCTTTAGCACTTGACGGCAAGGGCAGAATTGTGGTAAACTCAGATACATTAGAGACAAGCAGACCAAATGTTTACGCGATAGGTGACGGCCGCCGCGGAGCTGCTACGGTAGCCGAAGCGATTGCCGATGCCAACATCGTAAGTGAAGCATTGCTAAGCATAAAACAGGACCGCTATGCCGCTTTAAACATAAGCGACAGCACCGTAAATGCAATGACTCGCCGCGGCGAAGTATGCGAGGGCGGCGGCAATTGCCTAGAGTGTGCAACTGTATGCGAGGCTTGCGTAGATGTATGCCCTAACAGAGCAAATGTAGCTATAAAGATAGACGGCTATGCTATGCCGCAGATTATCCACGTAGACGGTATGTGCAATGAATGTGGAAACTGTGCTACCTTCTGCCCATATGAGGCAAAGCCGTATAAAGACAAGTTTACGCTGTACTGGACAATGGACGCTTTTAACGACAGCGACAATGCAGGTTTTTATATCGACAGAGCTGCAATGTGTGCTACGGTACGTCTTGGCGGCAATGTAGCTGAATATTATGTAAACGACACCGATTGCGGCTTAATGGACGCGTTGCGCGCATTAATAATAGCCGTGAGCAAAAAGGATTATTTGTTTAATTAACAAAAAGAAGGGGTAAATATGGCAGTACTTATAAAAAACGGCATATGCGTTACACCAAAGGGCGAGGAAAAGCTTGATGTTTTACTCGAAGATGGGCGCATTACACAGCTGCAAGAGAATATTTTGCTTGATGACTGTGAAGTGTACGATGCACAGGGCTGCCTTATTTTTCCCGGATTTATTGATGCGCATACACATCTTGATATGAATAACGGTGTAATGAATACCGCCGATGATTTTGCAAGCGGCACTGCCGGCGCTATATCGGGCGGCACTACTACACTGATAGACTTTGCCACGCAAGATAAGGGGCATAGCCTTAACGAGGCATTAAAGCTATGGCACAGCAAGGCAGACGGTAAATCCTCGTGTAATTACGCTTTTCATATGGCAATTACCGACTGGAATGATAGTACCGAAGCAGAGCTTGCCGATATGAGCGCCGCAGGCATTACCAGCTTTAAGCTATATATGGCTTACGATGCTTTACGTGTTACCGATGCGCAAATATTTGAAGTGCTTACCGCTGTAAACAAGCTGCACGGCATTGTCGGTGTGCATTGTGAAAACGGAGATTTAGTAAACGAGCTTATCAAATCGGAGAAATCTCGCGGACATTATTCCACACGTTTTCACCCTGTTACTCGCCCCGATTACGTGGAAGCTGAAGCCATAGCGCGCTTTTGCGCAATAGGCAGAGCCGCCGGCACGCCTGTGCATATAGTGCATCTCAGCACTAAGCTTGGGCTTGAAGAAATACGGCGCGCACGCGCACGCGGACAAAAAATATATGTAGAAAGCTGTCCGCAATACTTTACGCTTGATGAAAGCAAGTATTTAATGCCCGGAGTAGAGGGTACTAAATATGTTTGCTCGCCGCCATTGCGCTCACGTATAGACGTAGATGCTTTGTGGCAGGCATTAAAGCAAGGTGAGATAAACACCATTTCCACCGACCACTGCTCGTTTAATTTATCAGGGCAAAAAGACGTAGGTAAATATGATTTTGCAATAATTCCAAATGGTATGCCGGGCATTGAGCACCGTGCTGAGATAATGCTGTCGCTCGGATTACACAAATACGGATTTACGGCAAATGAAATGGCAAATCTGCTCAGCACTAATGCCGCACGGCTATTCGGGCTAGAAAACAAAGGCGAAATTAGGCTTGGTGCAGATGCCGACATAGTGGTGTGGGATAAAAACGCAGAGCATACTATCACCGCCGAAAAAATGCACCAAAATGTAGATTACACTCCATACGAAGGAGTGCAGGTGCAGGGCGAAGCAAAAGCCGTGTTTTTGGCAGGTGAGCTTGTGTGTACGCAAGGCAATATTTTGGCTCAAAACAAAGGTAAATATGTAGAGCGCGGACAAAGCGAATATTTTTAAACAAAAGAGCGGCTTGCAGCACACAGCTGCAAGCCGCATTTTATTACAGAAAAGAGCAAAAATGAGTATTAATAATTCAAGCGTATTTGCTTGCCCTGTATGCGGCAAGCAGCTTTTTAAAAATGAAAAAACTTATCTGTGCAAATTAGGGCATTGCTTTGATATTGCAAGCGGCGGCAGTGTAAACCTACTGCTTGCAAATCATATGAACTCGCATAATCCGGGCGATGATAAGGGTATGGTAAATGCGCGCAGCCGTTTTTTATCTAATGGATATTATGCACCATTGCGCGAGCAATTGCAGGCTCTTTGCGTAAAATATGCTGATAACGATACTAAAATGCTGGATTTAGGCTGCGGAGAAGGCTATTATACAGGCGGTGTGATTAAAGCTATTGGCTCTATTTACGATAAAGCGCGTATCGGCGGCATAGATATATCAAAGTCCGCCATAAAGCTCGCCTGTAAAAACGCAAATAATGCAGAGCTTGCTGTAGCATCGGTGTTTCATCTGCCTGTAGCAAATGCAAGCATTGACTTAGCGCTAAACTGCTTTTCTCCACTTTGCATAGATGAGATACACAGAGCTGTAAAAAAAGGCGGCCATTTTATTTATGTAGTGCCGGGCGCAAAGCATCTTTGGGAGCTTAAAAGTGCAATATACGAAAGCCCCTACGAAAACGAGCAAAAGGAAACTCCGTATGTTGGCTTTGAATACTGCGAAATAGTGCATATTCAAGATTTTATTCACTTAGCCTGTACTGAAGATATAGAAAACCTATTTAAAATGACACCTTATTACTGGAAAACCTCCGCCGCAGACTCATCTAAGCTATTGGCTAAAAAAGAGCTTGAAACTAAAATAGAATTTGATATTCATATATACAAAAAGCTGTAATTAAAAGAATAAGGGGCAAAATAAAAATATTTTGCCCCTTATTCTTAATTTTTCGTATTGATAATCACACAAGAAATCCTAATTGTGATAAAATAGAAATCCAAAAGAAAACCGAGATTACCGCGCCAATAGAGCTTACCACCACTATCTGCCCTGCAAGCTCATCGTCTGCATCCATTTGCTGTGCCATAGTAAAGCTGCTTACTGCTGTAGGGCTTGCGAACATTGCAAGCAATGCCACTAAATCCGTGCCTCTATAGCCTATAGCTACCGATATCGTCAAAAGGCAAAACGGCATTATAATTAATTTGCCGCACACACCAATCATTAAGCTTTTAAGATTTGACCGCAAGCCTGAAAAAGCGAACGAACCTCCCAAGACAATAAGCGAAAGCGGTGTAGCTATTTTAGCGATATCACGCACTGTACCTTCTATTATATTAGGCAGCTTAATGCCTGTAATTACAAATACAAATGCCGCGAGTGCGCCCAAAATAAGCGGATTTGTTATTACACCTATCGCCATACGCTTAATATCTAATTTGCCCCCTCTAAATCTTTCGAGTGCCACGACTGACAAAAGATTGAAAAGCGGTACTATAAATGCTATTAAAATGGCTGTGGTGCCTGTATTTTCTTCGCCGAACAAGGATGCCGCCATAGGTAGCCCAAACAATATAAAATTGCTGCGGAAAATGCCTTGTACCAAAACACCGCGCCTGCGATTATTCTTTTCAAAGCTTGGCACTATGAGCATAAGCGCAAAAACTATTATAACAACGCTTATTACTGCAAATGCCACTAGCTTTGGATTGAATGACAGCGAAAAATCGCTTTCGTATACATTTACAAATAAAATTATCGGTAAAAACACTTTAAAGCAAAGATTATTCAGCTGCTGTAAAAAGCTTTGTGTAAACATATTTATTTTACGCAAAAAATATCCAAGTGCCATCATTAAAAATAGCGGACACACCACGGAAAAGGCAAGTGATAAACTATTCATAGCGGCACATCTTTATTAAATTATTCGTTTTATCTATCATATTTTCTCCTTTTATTTTGTGAATTGCAATTTATGTAAGCTTGCTTCTAATATTACTCAATTAATTATACCAAATTAAACATATAAAACAAGCTTAATATCATAAAAGCCGATATTGCAAAAAAGCTGCAAGCAAAACAAAAGTTTTACTTGCAGCTTTTAATGTATTGCGTTAGATTACTTCAGCTCTACCTTAGCGCCGATGTCCTCTAGCTTTTTCTTGATATCTTCAGCATCTGCCTTAGAAGCTGCTTCCTTGATTGTCTTAGGAGCATTGTCTACTAAGTCCTTTGCTTCCTTTAGGCCAAGACCTGTAACTTCCTTAACTGCCTTGATAACGCCCATCTTGTTGTCGCCTATTTCAGCAAGCACTACGTCGAACTCGCTCTTCTCCTCAGCGGCAGGTGCAGCTGCTGCTGCTACTGCTACTGGAGCTGCTGCGGATACGCCGAACTCTTCCTCGATTGCCTTAACTAGCTCATTAAGCTCAAGCACTGTAAGTGCTTTTACTTCTTCTACCATAGCTGTGATTTTCTCTGAAGCCATTATATTTTCCTCCGTTTAATTTAAATTTTGATGATAGCCGCCAATAGTATTTACTATGCGACCTCGGTGTTTTTTTCTGCGATTGCATTAAGAGCAACAGCAAGACCACGTACATTACCTGTAATGGCGCTAAGCAGCATAGAAAGCAAGCCTTCTCTGCTTGGTAGCTTGGCAAGTACTGTAACAGCAGCTGCATCCATAGATGCACCTTCCATATAGCCAGCCTTTATGTTAAGCTTACCCTTAGTAACATCAACATACTTATCGATAATCTTAGCTGCGATGATGGGATCTTCCTTTGATATTGCAAGAGCAGTGTTGCCCTCTAATACATTAGACATACCCTCAACGTTTGTGTCCTTGATAGCAAGCTTTATAAGAGTGTTTTTGATAACACAGTACTCAACGCCTGCTTCACGCAGCTCGCTGCGCAGCTTTGTATCATCAAGCACGCTTATACCCTTGTAGTCTACCAATACACCGGCTACTGAAGAAGATATCTTCTCGCGAAGCTCTGCTACCTTAGCCTGTTTAACTGAAAGAATTTTTTCACTTGGCAAAATTTTCACCTCGTTTCGTTAATCAATAAAAAGCCTCTTTCCCGTAAGACGAGAAAGAGGCAGAAAAGTACAATACTTTAGAGCGTTTCTCGGCAGGTGGGCGAGCCCTTTATGCGTTATCATTATAAACACAATGTGTTTTAATAAAGCACCTGCTGTCTTTAAAACAGCTTTTTTATTATAGCGCTATACAGTGCTTTTGTCAAGCACTAATTATGCGCCGTATTTGCCTGCGTTGAGACGTACCCCGGGGCCCATAGTAGAAGCCACTGTAGCAGAGCGCACGTATTGGCCCTTTGCCGCTGCCGGCTTTGCCTTTACTATTGCATCCATTACTACTTTAAGGTTTGCTGCAAGCTTTTCAGCACCAAAAGATGCCTTGCCGATTGGCACGTGAATGATATTTGCTTTGTCGAGACGATACTCGATTTTACCTGCCATAGCTTCGGTAACTGCACGGCCTACATCGGCTGTAACTGTACCTGCCTTAGGGTTAGGCATCAAACCGCGAGGTCCTAAAACCTTACCTAAAGGACCTACAAGTCCCATCATATCAGGCGAAGTAACCAGCACATCAAAATCTACGAAGCCTTCGTTCTTGATTTTGTCTACTAAGTCCTTGTCGCCTACCATCATAGCACCTGCTGCTTCGGCTGCCTTTGCGGCATCACCTTTGGCAATAGCTATAACACGCACAGTTTTACCTGTACCGTTTGGCAAAATAACAGCACCGCGTACCTGCTGGTCTGCGTGACGGCTGTCTACGCCGAGGCGTACGTGCAGCTCTACTGTTTCATCAAACTTTGCCTTTGCTGTCTGGCAGCAAAGTGCCAAAGCTTCTTCGCCTTCATATTGTTTTGTACGGTCAATCAGCTTAGCGCTGTCGACATAATGTTTACCATTTTTCATATTATTCCTCCTGTGGTTTTAGCGGATAAGCTCCTCCCACTAATAATGAGTAGCGTATGCTTACTCTGTTACCGTAACGCCCATACTGCGGCAAGTACCGGCTATCATACTAATGGCTGTTTCAATGTTTGCTGCATTGAGGTCAGACATCTTTGTGGTAGCAATCTCTTGCAGCTGAGCCCTTGTAATGCTCGAAACCTTAGTTTTGTTAGGCACACCTGAACCCTTTTCGATATTGATTGCTTTTTTAATCAATGTCGCTGCAGGTGGTGTTTTTGTGATAAAGCTAAAGGAACGATCTGCATATACTGTGATGACTACAGGAATAAGATAACCGATATCCTTTTGTGTGCGCTCGTTAAATTCTTTGGTAAAAGACATAATGTTAACGCCGTGCTGTCCAAGCGCAGGACCAACTGGCGGTGCCGGAGTAGCCTTGCCGGCGGGAATTTGGAGCTTTATAAGCCCTACTACCTTCTGTGCCATTTTGTGTACCTCCTAAAATTGTGGTATGTTGCGGATATAACCTTGTGCCATATCCTCCCACGAGTGCAAAGCACTCTATAAGAAAGCGCCGTAAAGGCGTTAATCTTATCGCTGTTACATTGGCTTTACTTGATGTAAGCTAAGCTCTGCGGACGTTTCGCGCCCGAACATAGATACTTTCACTGTCACCTTTTGTGCCTGTGAATCTATTGCTTCCACAAGCCCTATAAAGCCCTCAAGTGGACCTTCGTTTACCTGCACGTTGTCGCCAACTGCATAGTCTAGCTGCGCTTCACGCACATCTACTCCCAGTGCGTCTACCTCTGCATCAGACAAAGGCACCGGCTTAGTGGTAGAGCCGACAAATCCTGTAACACCGCGCGTATTACGCACAATGTACCAGCTTTCGTCTGTCATCACCATTTTTACCAGCACATAGCCGGGGAAAAGCTTATGCTCTACCTCGCGCTCTTTGCCGTCTTTTATCTCGGGTACTATCTCTACGGGAACCTTGACCTCACAAATAAGGTCTTGCAGGCGCCTGTTTTCTACAATAGTTTCAAGATTTTGCGAAACCTTGTTTTCGTAGCCGGAATAAGTATGCACTACATACCAGCGCGCGATACCGTCGTTTTCTTGCTCCAAATCCTGCACCTCCCGTATAAAGAGCCTGCTTATGCAAGCTCTTGCTTATTATGCCAACTTCAATAGCGCTTTTAATGTAAATCCAAAAATAGCGTCAAGGCCGAAAATCACTACCGCCGCAATTGTTACTATAACAATAACAACAATAGTATTGTTGATAATCTGGGTTTTTGAAGGCCACACTACCTTTTTCATCTCGCTGACAGTATCTCTGAAATATTTCGCTATGTTGCCAAAAAAGCGTTTGATACCAGAGAAAAAGCTCTTTTTCTTCTTTGTTTTTTCTGCCATAATACCAATACCGCCTTTCTACTTTGTCTCGCGGTGAAGTGTATGCTTTTTACAAAAACGGCAATACTTTTTCATCTCGAGCCTGTCAGGGCTGTTCTTCTTGTTCTTCATTGTGTTGTAGTTGCGCTGTTTGCACTCTGTACAAGCAAGTGTAATTTTTACTCTCATTCTTCGGCACCTCCATTAAACGGTCGTTTAGCCTCCCTCGCGAGCAGGTGGTACATAAAAAAATGCACACAAAAAAATAAACCTGCAAAAGAGGTACAATCATCATATCATATTATATTTAATACGTCAATAGCGATTTTTTAAACTTTTTAAAAAGCAATTTTTTTGCGCTCTTGCAAAACCGATTATGATATTGTATTATTAAAACAGAATTTCACTATACGGAACGGAGAGTTTTAATAATGAGTGAAGCAGACGGCAATGTACAATCCGTAACTCGCATATTTAATATAATTGAGGTGCTGTCCACACATTCTAAAGGTATGACGTTGCAAGCCATTGCCACTAAAACCTCGCTTGCTAAAAGCACGGCACATCGCCTTTTAGCAAGCCTTATTGCGCAAGGCATTGTAGTGCAGGATTCGTTTAGCTCCGCATACCGCCTTACGCTAAAGCTTTACGAGCTGTCTAGCCGTGTAGTAAATGATATGGATATCATTTCAATAGCGCGCGGACATCTTGACAGACTGGCTAGGCACACGGGTGAAGCTGTACATCTTGTAATACCCGACGGCGCAGATATTGTATATGTATATAAGGCGGAAGCGCAGAGCGGTAATATGAGAATGTCCAGCCACGTGGGTTTGCGCATACCTATGTATTGCACAGGCGTAGGCAAAGCTATTTTGTCGTGCTTGCCGACGGCGCAGGTAGAAAGAATATGGAAAAAAAGCGAGATAAAAAAGCTTACCCCCCATACAATTACAGATTTCTCTGTATTGCAAATGCAGCTGGATACTATTTTACAAACAGGCTATGCCATAGATGATGAAGAAAACGAGCTTGGCATTAGATGCGTGGCTGTGCCGCTTGGCAGCGGTGACGGACGTTGTGAAGCCGCTTTCAGCATATCGGGCTTAGCTCCGCAAATGGACGATACCCGTATATCCGAAATAGCCGTAATGGCGCTTAAAACAAAGCTTGATATCCTAAGAGATTTAGGTAAATAAAAACAAGGAGAAAATAAAATGAATATTAAAGGTACAAAATCAGAAGAAAACATCAAATCCGCTTTTGCAGGCGAAAGTATGGCACGCTCTAAATATCTGTTTTTTGCCGAGGCGGCAAAAGCTGAAGGCAATGCAGATGCACAAGCATTATTTGAGCGTATGGCTAAAAACGAGCTTGCTCACGCAAAGCTATGGTTTAAGCTGATAAACGACGGGCTTGGCAACACTGACGACAATCTTACAGCGGCGGCGCAGGGTGAAAACTATGAGTGGCGCAGTATGTATCCCGATTTTGCAAAGCAGGCACGCGCCGACGGTCTTGAAGATTTAGCTTTGATGTTTGAGAAAGTAGCTGAGATAGAGTCCACTCACGAGCGCACTTTTTTAGAAGCTTTTATCAAAAATCAAACGCAATCGGGTAAAAAGCCCGAAATACAAGCGCCCACTAAGCCTACCCCTGCATATCGCTGTATGTTCTGCGGTATGGAGAGTGAAAATCCATTGGACGTATGCCCCGTATGCCAAGCTATCGGCGCATTTGAAAAGCTGTAATTTTTACTTAAAATCCAATGGAGCTGCAAGCAAATTGTGCTTGCAGCTCCATTGTTTTTATTTATTTTATTTGTTTTTCTATTTCCCGTGCCTTAGCTGTATCTGCAATACCGCCTTGCGCTGTTTCCCTCAGGCTGCTAGGCAAGCTTTTGCCCACACGATACATTGCCTCCACCACTTCATCGGGCGGAATAACGCTCGTTTGCCCTGCAAGTGCCATATCGGCGCTTGCAATAGCGTTTACACTGCCGCTCGCATTGCGAAACGAGCAAGGAAGCTGCACAAGCCCTGCCACAGGATCGCAGATAAGCCCCATACAATTAATAATAGCTATTGCCGCGGCATTGGCGCACATCTCGGCACTGCCTCCTGCAAGGTATACCGCCGCTGCCGCCGCCATAGCGGCTGCTGTACCGCACTCCGCTTGGCACCCACCCTCTGCGCCGCTCACCGTCGCGTTGCGCATTATTACAGCGCCAAATCCCGATGCTACCAGCAATGCCTGCACAAGCTTTTCATCATTGCAGCCAATGCGTTTTTGCACATACAAAAGCACAGACGGCAATATGCCGCACGCACCTGCCGTAGGCGCCGCACATATGCGCCCCATAGATGCGTTTACCTCGCTGCACGAAAAAGCCGAAGCCATAAGCTCGTTTATTTCGCCGCCCATCAATGTATTGCTTTTGCTGTAGCTGTTTTGCCGCTCTGCCTGTCCGCTGATGAGCCCGCCTATCATAGATTGCGGCTTATTCAGCGCTTTTACGGCGCTTTTTTTCATTACGTCCAGCGACATAATCACTTTACTCAGCACTTCTTCTCGCGTTTTTCCCGAAAGGCTGATTTCGTTATTTAACACCACCTCATACAGCGGTGCATTTTCACTGCTTTTTATTAATTGCGCTATATTATTATACATATTACCGCCTTATTTCATATCTAATATCTGTACAGAAATAATATTATCTGCTTTTTCCAGCTCTTGTTTTACACTAATAGGTATATCGCTGTCTGTTTCAATCACTGTACAAGCTGTCTTGCCTTTTTCTTTGCGCGTTACCTGCATTAGTGCTATATTAATGCCGCCGTGTGCCAAATGTCCCGTAATCTCGCTCACCACTCCCGGCTCGTCTCTCTGCGTAATAATTAATGTGGGGCGCTCACAGGAAAGCTGCACTTTACAGCCGTTTATGCCTGTAATTAATATGCGTCCGCCGCCGATACTGCTGCCCTCCACTTCGCATTTTTTGTCGGTTTCGCAATAAAATGCTATGCGCGCAGAATTTGCGTGTGCATCGGGCATTTCCACATTATCGAAAACCGCTTTTACCCCTTGCTTTTCTGCCAAAGCGAAAGCGCCTTTTATGCGCTCGTCGTCTGCCTCTAGTCCCAGTGCGCCGCCGAGCAATGCTTCGTGTGTGCCGTGTCCTTCGCCCGTAAGTGCAAACGAACCGTGCAAGCTAAAGCGCACTTCATCAAATTTGCTTGCGCACAGCATCGCCGCCGCTCGTGCAAAGCGTGCCGCACCTGCCGTATGAGACGATGACGGGCCTATCATTACAGGACCTATTACATCAAAAATGCTTATATTCATATTGCCTCCACAGTTTAAATTGCCGTAAAATATAGTATAGCACTTCCTTTGCTTTGCTTCAACAAAAGCGTTATATCCCTTTAGTATTTAATTATAGCTATATTTTAAACACTAATATCTGATTTTTTTATTAACAACTTACAATAAGTTTGGTATTCTTAGCTTGTAATAAAACCACTCGCTAATTTGAAAGGCGAAATTTATTAAAAAGTATATCCGTGGAACGCGTTTACACAAAAAGCATTTGGCAAACGATGAGCTGTCGGAGCTGTGCGGCTTTAACGGTAACGCGCAATATCTCAGCCAAATTTTCAGAAGCAGCTTTGGCTGTACCCCTACAGAATATAAAAAAATGGTGGCACTCAAATGAGCGTCACCATTTTTATTTACAGCTTTATGCACAGCTTAATGCTATAAATAAAAGCCCTATATAATAAGTAAACAAATTAGCAAACCGCATTAGCTTACGCTGCTTTATATGAAAATACAAAAGTAATATTACCCCGTCCGACAATAAAAACAGCACGCTGCCGAGTATTATGTATATCCCTCGTAAATTGCCGAGCGCTATGCCCCCTTGCAAGCCGCGCGCACACATAAGCCCTACAAAAAGTGAATATGCCATTACGGGCAGTTTCATACGTTTTAGGCGAAAACGCTCGCTTTTACTGCACCAAAAGGTGAAGCATAATAATATTACAGGCAAAATTAAATCGTATATTTTAAATGGAGATAAAAACGAAAACACTATGCAAAATCCGATATGTGCCAGCATAAAAAATATTACGCCTTTAATAAAATAGCTTGAAAACAGCTTGCCTTTATTGTTGGCAAGCCCCAGCAGTACATCACCTGCAAGGCACAAAATAAGGCACGGCAAAACGGCATAAAAATACTGCGGATTATTTTTACCGCCATAAAAATAAGCGGCAAAAGCCACGGCTATAAAGCCGAGACTCGCCGCTGTTTTAGCTAAAGTATAGTATGCAAAATGCTTTGAATATGCCACGTAAATCAGCAGCGCCACAAGTATTAAATAAACAGCGATAAATACGTATTGCATATTTTCTCCAATATTACATATATTCAGGCACGGTGATTTTAAGCATAGTAAGTGCGTTTTTAATTACTGTTTTGGTGGCACAGCACAAAGCAAGCCTTGCTTGGCACAAATCCTCTTGTGTTTCTTTTACTCTGCACACATTGTAAAATTTATGGTAAATAGTGGCAAGCTCTACTGTGTAGCGCGTAATACGAGCAGGATCGTAATTTTTGGCAGCGGCAATAATTTCGTCCGGGAACGCGGCAATATGACGTATCAGCTCACGTTCTTCATTTGTGCTTGCAAGCGAAATATTGCATTGCGCAGCACCCTTAAACTCTATGCCCTCCGCCGCAAGATTTTTGATTATACTGCAAATGCGCGCGTGCGCGTACTGCACATAATATACGGGATTATCCGAATCTTCGCTTACGGCAAGCCCTAAATCGAACTCCATTTGGCTTTGCGGCTCACGCAGATTAAAGAAAAATCGTGCGGAATCTATAGGCACCTCGTCTAATAAATCGGTGAGTGCTATCGCCTTGCCTGTGCGCTTGCTCATACGAATTTGCTCACCGTTTTTCACTAAGCGGACAAGCTGCATCAGCACTACATCAAGCTTTGTTCCGTCAAGACCTATAGCATCCATAGCGCCTTTCATACGCGCTACGTGTCCGTGGTGGTCTGCTCCCCATACATCTATTGCAATGTCAAATCCTCTTGTGACAAATTTATTGTAATGGTACGCAATATCCGAGGCAAAATATGTGGGAATACCGTTTGCGCGCACAAGCACCTCGTCTTTTTCAGCTCCGTACTCGCTTGCTTTATACCACACAGCGCCGTCCTTTTCGTAGGTAGCGCCCTTTTCGTTTAGCTTATCTATTATTGCCTTTACAGCGCCCTCCTCGTGCAAGGTGGTTTCGCTGAACCACACATCGTATTTTATACGATATTTTCTGAGTGCATCTTTAAGCCCCTGCACATTTTTAGGTAAAGCAAAATCCGTAATTGCCTTATTAAGCTCATTTGGCTTATTTACATATTCGTCGCCTACAAGCTCTTTAAATTCATTTGCAAGTGTTTTGATATCTTCGCCCTGATATCCGTCTTCAGGAAATTCCACTGCATCCTCGCCCTTAAATATCTGCATATATCTTGCCGCAAGGCTATTGCCGAATTTTACTATTTGGTTACCTGCATCGTTTATAAGAAATTCACGAGTTACATCGTATCCTGCCCAGTCGAGCGCCGCCGCAAGGCAATCTCCAAGTGCGCCGCCGCGCGCATTGCCAAGATGCATAGGGCCTGTGGGGTTAGCGGATACAAATTCCACGTTTACCTTTGTGTGCTTACCGTAATCTGTGCGGCCATAATCGTCGCCCTCAGTAAGCACACCGTTAATTACATCGCAATAATATCCGTCACCGAGAAAAAAGTTAATAAATCCCGGGCCTGCAATCTCAAGCTTGCTAAATACGCTGCCCTCAAGGTCTATATTAGCTACCAGCTTGTCCGCTATCATACGCGGTGCGGCGTGAAAGCTCTTTGCGCCTGCAAGCGCAATATTTGTGGCAAAATCACCGTTTTTATTATCTGATGGTATCTCTACCACATAATTTGGCAATTCGGTATTCGGATATGCTGATGCCGCCGCTTTGCGCAAAAGCATATCAGCCTTTTGCATTGCATTTTGCTTTGGATTAAAATAATTATTCATAATATACTCCTATAATCAATTAGCCGGCTTAACCGTAATATTTACTGTATTGCGTGACAATGCCGTAGTATCGGTGTCTAGCATATAGCTAAAGCGCACCGTTCCGCCATTTTCAGTAAGCTCACTCACTATCTCATCGGCAGATACTCCGAGCGACAATGCCCCTTGCCCTGTTTCGTAATGGCATACGTGGCGCCGTCCTTTTTCTATTACCAATTGGCTGGGTGCAGTGCCAAAGCGCAGCATACTTATCAAAGAGCCGCTATCATCTACCTTTACGGTAGTCATCGAGCCTTTGTATCCTGTAGCTTCGCTCTCCTCGTAGCTGATAAAAAACGAGCTTCCGCGCTTTACAAATGTACCTCGTGTCATCAGCTCTATACTGTCCACGTCACCGTGCTGCTCCATTGTGCCATTTATTGTGATAAGATAATCGTCCTTCATTTTATGCCCTCTTAATATACTAATCTACACTTGCAAGCCGACAATCGCCACCTGCATACTCTTTTAAAAACACTTTAGATAAAGCTTTAAAGCTCTCTACATTGTCGCTTACATAATATTCGCAAACGGTTTTTTCTGTTTTGTTTGCACTTAATAAATCGGATTTTGCAAGCTCCTGCTTTGCGCTGTGTGCCGCGCAAAATCCGGGATCTATCAATGTAACCCCACTGCCCATTATATCGTGCAAAATATCACTTAAAAGCGGATAATGTGTGCATCCGAGTATCAGCGTATCCACATTTGCCCGCTTTGCCTCTTGCAAATATTCTTCTGCCGCAAGCCTTGTTATTTTATTGTCCTTATTTATATATCCGTTTTCCACTAATGGCACAAATAAAGGACAAGCTGTAGCCGTAAGCTGTGCTGTGGGCAATATTTCCAATATTGCTTTATTATAGCTGTTTGAAGCTATTGTGGCAGATGTACCGAGTATCCCTATGCGCCCTTGAGAGCTTGCCGCTACAGCCGCCTTTGCGGCGCTGTTTACTACCCCAATATAAGGCACAGGCAATGCTGCGGATTTTTCTTTTGGGAATGTACTGCTCACTGTGCCGCAAGCTGCCATAATATATTTTACATCTTTTGTAAGTAAAAAAGCAATGTCTTGCTCGGCATATTTTATAATGGTATCGCGCCCTCTTGTGCCATACGGTATACGTCCCGTATCGCCAAAATACACAATGCTTTCGTTTGGCAAAATTTTGCATAGCTCACGCACTGCCGTAAGCCCGCCAAGCCCTGAATCGAATACCCCTATCGGGCGGTTATCCATTGTACCCCTCCTGCTTTGCGAGCGCCTGCGTAATCAGCTTATCTATAATATCACTATAAGTAAGCCCACTTGCCATCATCAATTTCGGATACATACTGATAGCAGTAAAGCCCGGCATTGTATTTATCTCATTTAAGAGTACTCGCCCTGTTTTGCGCTCTACGAAAAAATCTACTCTCGCAAGCCCTTCACAGCACAAGGCTTTATAGCTCTCTATTGCCGTGCGGTGTATTTTATCAAGAGTATTTACAGGTAACTTTGCAGGTATTTCTACGTGCGACGTGCCTGCTAAATATTTATCCTCATAATCGTAAAATTCTTTGCTTGCTATTATTTCGCCAGGCATAGTGGCAAAAGGCTTATCTGCGCCCATTACGGCACATTCTATCTCGTGTCCGTCTACAAAGCGCTCAAATACCACTCGCTTATCGTGCTGTAAAGCAAGCCTTACTGCCGCTAAAAGCTCGTGCTTATCCTCTGCCTTAGTTATGCCAACGCTGGAGCCTGCGTTCGCTGGCTTTACAAATATTGGGTAATGCAGCTTTTCTGCCAAGCGCACTTCTATCGCATCAAAATCCTTTATCTCACTCGCTGTCATATAATCCCATTCGCAGCGCCCTATACGATGTGCATCCATTATATTGTTTGCCACTATTTTGTCCATACACACAGCGCTGCTCAGCACCTTGCAGCCCACATACGGCACGCCCACCATTTCCAAAAGCCCTTGCACAGTGCCATCTTCACCATATTTGCCGTGCAGCACAGGGAAAACTACGTCTACATTTATACTGCCTTTAGACGTAATAAGCCCTTTTTCTCCTGAACCCGGAGTAAAGCAAGCAGGCAAATTGTCTTTATGTTTTTCCCATTCACAGCCCTTAATATTATTTATATCGCCCTTATAATAATACCATTTGCCGTCCTTTGTAATGCCAATAGGATATACGTCGTATTTATCACGATTTATATTTTGCAATACACTTGCCGCCGACATCTCCGATACCTCGTGTTCACTGGATGCGCCGCCAAATAATACAGCTACTTTTATCTTATCCATACAATCACCCTTATTTTATATTCATTGCTAATAATATGCTATAAAATTACACTTTATCATAACATATATATGCTTTATTTAAAAGGGGTGAAATGATTTTTATACGTTCGTTTCATAAATATAATCTTACGCAAGCATTTTTTGGAATGGTTTTGACCATTTCAAAAAAACAAACGCTTGATACTCATCCAACTCTAAAACACTCGTTAGCTTTTGTTATTTGCTTGTATTCGCCGATATACCAAAAAACATCGTTAAAATTCCGCTATTTCACTATTGACCTTTTGCTTTGCTGATATTATAATGTAAATACGATAATCGGAACAGCGTTCCATAATACGGAATTGATTGAAGGAGATTAAAATAATGCTTGATGTATTGAAGAAAATTGAGGCTATAGGCATTGTACCTGTAATAGCGATAAATGATGTCGACAAAGCTGTGCCTTTGGCAAGGGCACTTGTAGCAGGCGGCTTGCCTGTAGCAGAGGTTACTTTCCGCACCGATGCAGCCGAGGAGGCTATTCGCCGCATATCCGCACAAGTGCCTGAAATGCTGGTAGGTGCAGGTACT
Organism: Oscillospiraceae bacterium; assembly: GCA_036641735.1. Taxonomy (GTDB): domain Bacteria; phylum Bacillota; class Clostridia; order Oscillospirales; family Ruminococcaceae; genus JAGPHI01. Next base: position 12,472 of record JAVWEG010000001.1, on the reverse strand, counting down.
GTGCTTACAAAAGAGCAAGTAGACAGAGCTGCTGCTGCCGGTGCAAAGTTTATGGTAAGCCCCGGATTTAATCCCGAAATCACCAAATACGCGCTAGATAAAGGCATTGCATTTGCTCCCGGCACGGCTACTCCGGGCGAAATGGAGCAAGCAATGGCTATGGGCCTTGAAGTAGTGAAATTTTTCCCTGCGGAGCAAAACGGCGGTATTGCGAAGCTAAAGGCTGTAGCTGCACCATATTCTAAGCTGCGCTTTATGCCTACAGGCGGAGTGACGGCGGCTAATTTGTACGATTATTTATCGTTTAACCGTATAATTGCTTGCGGCGGCACTTGGATGGTAAAAGCAGACCTTATAAACAGCGGCAATTTTGACGAAATTACACGTCTTACTAAAGAAGCTGTAAACACAATGCTCGGCTTCACTTTTGGGCATATCGGCATAAACAGCGAAAGCAGTGAAGAAGCGCTTAACGCAGCTAAATTTTTGGCTCTTGCGTTTGGCTTTGATTATAAAGAGGGCAATTCCTCTATATTTGCAGGGCAGCGCAGCTTTGAGCTGATGAAAAATAAAGGGCGCGGTACTCACGGCCATATAGCAATATTGACAAACACTCTCCCCCGTGCCATTGCACATTTAAAAGCGCGCGGATTTGAATTTGATGAAGCAAATGCTATGGAAAAGGACGGCAAAATGGTAGGCATTTACTTTAAAAACGAAGTGCTTGGATTTGGAATACATCTGTTACAGAAATAATCTGCACTTTTTAAGTGCTTTATATTTTGATAATATTAAGGAGATAAATAATGTCTAAAAAAGTAGTAACCTTTGGAGAAATAATGCTGCGCCTTGCCCCTGAGGGCTATTATCGCTTTACACAATGTGATAAATTTGGCGCCACATATGGCGGTGGTGAAGCAAATGTTGCCGTATCGCTCGCTAATTACGGGCTTGATACCTATTATGTAACAAAGCTGCCCGACAACGATATTGGGCAAAGTGCCGTAAACAGCCTGCGCCGTTTTGGTGTAAACACCTCTTATATCTCGCGCGGCGGCGAGCGCGTGGGTATTTATTATCTTGAAAAGGGCGCATCACAGCGTGGCTCTAAGTGCATATATGACCGCGCTCATTCTTCTATTGCCACAGCAAGCAGTGCAGACTTTAACTGGGACGAAATATTTGATGGCGCTGAATGGTTCCATTTTACAGGCATCACCCCTGCCCTCGGCAAAAACGTGGTAGAAATATGCCGCGAAGCGTGCATTGCCGCCAAGAAGCACAATGTACAGATAAGCTGCGACCTCAATTATCGCGGTAAGCTGTGGACACGCGCCGAGGCACGTATCGCAATGACAGATTTATGCCAATATGTAGACCTATGTATCGCCAATGAAGAGGATGCAAAGGATGTGTTCGGAATAGAAGCCGAAAACACCGATATTTCCGGCGGTAAGCTGAACCACGAGGGCTATAAAAGTGTGGCAAAGCAGCTTGCGGATACTTTTCATTTCACGCGCGTTGCTATCACCTTGCGCAGCTCTATATCTGCTAATGATAACGACTGGGCAGCTATGCTGTATGACGGCAAGGAGTACTATTTCTCTAAGAGCTATCATATGCATATAGTAGACAGAGTCGGCGGCGGCGACAGCTTTGGCGGTGGGCTGATATACAGCATTTTGAGCGGCAAAGCTCCGCAAGATGCGCTTGAATTTGCTGTGGCGGCTTCTTGCTTAAAGCACACAATTGAGGGCGATTACAATATGGTGAGCGCCGACGAAGTGGAAAAGCTTGCAGGCGGCAGCGGCACAGGCAGAGTGCAAAGATAAATAAGCAATGTTAACGGCTTGTCAATATGCGGCACATTATTTTACCTGCATTGTGCCTTTGTATTTGCAAGCCGTTTTCCTTTTATAATACATAAAACATCTTAATGTTACATTGCGGTTTGTAAATCTACAGAAATTTCATTAACAGCGTACAATTTTTTCACTATTGTTTGGTGGTTTTGACGATAAAGAAAACTATTGCATATCGTATAAATATGATATAATAGCTGTATAATTGGTTTAATCCTGTAATAGCACAATTTGCTTCTTTTACTTCAAATGTAAAAAAGATGTACGTTTGGATACATTCGTTATGATTGTGTCTAAGCTTATTGTGTTTTTCTAATGCAAACGTAATATCTTTACGAAAGGAGCAGCTATGAAAAAGAAAAAGCATTTATCTCGCACTTTAGTATTGTTCTCTTTGATACCTGCTCTTGTAATTACGGCTGCTTTTATAGTCATTAATATCATTACAAAAACTCAGCTTGTAAAAGACAAAATAAGCACTGCGGCAAAATTGGATATTGCAAATGTGGAAAGCTTTTTCGCTGATATGCACGGCGACATCGGTATGCTGTGTGAGCTTACAAATCCTCACCTTATGCTTTCCGGCGCGCAAAACGGCGCTTTAGCTGTACCCGATGACGATACTATGGATACAATTTCTTCTGCACACACCTCATTATCCGCTTGGGTAAAGCACAACCCTAATGTTAATCGCATATCTGTAATAACCGAGGATAATAAAGTATTAGTTTCCAGCAATGAAATAATAGAAGGTCAAAAATCCTCTATAGACGAAAAATATCTTAGCCGTTTATCGCGCGGAGAATATATAGTAACGCGCCTATTTAACGATGAATATGCCAATAATGCGCGCAGCTTTATTATTGCTCAGCCGCTCACCTCTAACAATAAATACATTGGCTTTATAATGATGAGTATAAAAGCAGATGCTATTAATGCGCTGCTCGGAAACAGCAATTTATTTGCGAGTGGTATTGTAGAAGTGCTGGATATCGGCAACAATTTAGTAGGTAGCAGCAATGAAATAAAAGACGGCGATCCTTTGCAAATACTGCTTAATCAGCAATTGAATATACATATCGAACCAATAGGCTCTTTTAAATATAAAGACGGTATGGATAAGCGCATAGCGTATTATTCCAGAATGCACGATACCGGCTGGACTGTGCTTTATACAGCTTCACAAAACGAATTTTCTTCTACGATACTGCAAACAAGCATTTACAGCCTAATAGTAATTGCCATTTTTGCCGTCATTATTATGACACTTCGTCAGCTTGTAAAATTTCGTTTAATAAGCCCGTTAAATCATTTGCTCGATTATTTGCAGCAGATGAATGCAGGAGATTATAAAAGCCGTATCCCCTATCTTGGCGCTAACGAATTTAGCGATATAGGCTCTGCATTTAATAATTTAATGACGAAAATAGAGCAGGATAACCGTGAGCTTACTATTAAAGAGGAGCGCTATCGCATAGCAAACGAGCAAAGCAACAGTATAATTTTTGAATACAATGTAGAGACTGACGGATTTTCTTGCTCTGCAAATGCTTGTGAATTTGCCAATTATCCCGCTTTTACACATAATTTCCCCGAGAGCTTAATAGAGCTTCAAGTTTTGCATAGCGAGGACTGTGCGCAATTTATGCGATTGCTTGCGGCTATGCGCCACGGCAGACGTACAGGCGCTATGGAGCTTAGGATGCGCACCTATCGTGATGAATATCATTGGTTTAGCTTATTGCTCACCACAATTACCGACACAGCCACCTTTAAGCCATTGCGTGTTATTGGTAAGCTTACCGATATTGATGAAGAAAAAAAGATGACCGCTAATCTTACTTTTAAGGCAGAGCGCGATCCTCTTACCAGTATTTACAATAAAAGCACCACACAATCTATGATTACACAAAAATTATCAGAGCGTGAGCAAGATTTATTTTATGCTCTTATTGTTATGGACATTGACGACTTTAAGCACGTAAATGACGGTTATGGTCACCAAAAGGGCGATTCCGTGCTTATGGACGTGGCAAGCGCCCTTATGAGCCAGCTGCGCAATGATGACGTAGTGGGCAGAATAGGCGGCGATGAATTTATGATACTATTAAGCGCTATGCCCAGCCGTGAAGCCGTAGCCACAAAAACCACTCGGCTTTTGTGCGCACTGCGCGCTATTCCGCTTGACGAAGCAAACGGAGAATACATCTCTGCCTCTATGGGTATTGCGCTGTGTCCGCAGGACGGCACAGGATTTAATCAGCTTTATGCAAGTGCCGACAATGCTTTATATGTGCGCAAAAATGCAGGAAAAGACGGATTTTCGTTCTATCGTGAAGCAGGCGCTGAAAACTAGCGTATTTTAAAGCGCCTCTTAAAATAAGGGGCGCTTATTTTATTAATAAACAAAAGGAGGCTGAACACAATGAAAACAAGCGATGAAATATCCGAAAGCGAGAGCAAGGCAATGCTCAAGGCGCGTATTTTGGCGTGCAACGAGCGATTATACACGCAGCAACAGCTTATAAAAGATAAAAATTTGCCTGTAATAGTGCTGATAGAAGGCTGGGGTGCTGCCGGCAAGGGCGAGCTGATAAGCCGCTTAATCGGAGAAATAGACAGCCGATTTTACAAAGTATCCTCTGTATCTGCTCCGAGTGAAGAGGACAAGCGCAAACCGTTTTTACATCGTCATTTTTGCAATATTCCCGAGGGCGGTAAGTTTTTGTTTCTCGATTCAGGCTGGATGGACGAATGTGTAAAGTCGCGCGCAAGAGGCGAATTTTCCGATGAAGAATATCGCGAGCGATTAGAAAGTATCCGCATTTTTGAAAGACAATTAGTAGACGGCGGATATCTTTTAATTAAAATATTTCTCGACATTAATAAATCGGAGCAATCACAGCGTATACAAACACTTTTGAGCGATAAAGACACCTCTTGGCGCGTAGGCGACAATGACAAATGGCAAAATTCACATTTTGCAAAATGTTATGAGATATTTGCCGAATATTTAGAGGCTACCAGCACCAAATACGCGCCGTGGAATATTATAGATGCGACCAAACGCACATCTGCACAGTGCAAGGCTATGGAGCTTTTAACGCGCCGCATAGATGAAGCGCTTAATGCAAAGCCACATTCAGGTCTTAAACCAAGCGTTTTTCCGCTTTGTGATATGCCTCGCTTATGCGATATAGATTTAAGCAAAACTATTTCCGATACGGATTATAAAAAAGAGCTTAAAGCTGCGCAGAAAAAGCTGCACGCACTGCACAATCGTTTATATCGGCTAAAAAAGCCTGTAGTAATAGTGTACGAGGGATTTGATGCCGCAGGCAAGGGCGGCAATATAAAGCGAGTAACAAGCGCGCTTGATGCACGCGGCTATGAAGTGCTGCCGATAGCAGCTCCCGAGCCGCACGAAAAATCACGTCATTATCTATGGCGCTTTTGGAATCGTTTGCCAAAAACAGGACATATTGCAATATTTGACCGCTCGTGGTATGGGCGCGTAATGGTAGAGCGAATAGAAGGATTTTGCAGTGAAAGCGACTGGCAAAATGCTTATGGCGAAATAAATGAATTTGAAAAAGAGCTTACCGATTGGGGCGCTATAGTAGTAAAGTTTTGGGTACATATAGACAATGCCACACAATTGGAGCGTTTTACCGAGCGGCAAAACATTCCCGAAAAGCAGTGGAAAATCACCGATGAAGATTGGCGAAACCGCGAAAAATGGGCTGAATATGAAACAGCCGTTAATGAAATGCTAACAAAAACCAGTACTGTAAACGCGCCCTGGCATATAATAGAATCTGTGGACAAGCACTATGCACGGGTAAAAGCACTTAAAATACTTATTGCCGCTATAGAAAACGAGCTGTAAATTAAAAAAGCTTTTTGCAAAATGAAATTCATTTTGCAAAAAGCTTTTGTTTTATACTAATTCCGGTTTTTTAGTGATAATTACTTTTTCAATTCTTTGGTCGTCCATTTCTTCCACTTCTATGGTAAGCCCCTTGTAGTCAAATGTCTCGCCTACGCACGGGATATGCTCTAGCGTATCCAATACCCAGCCTGCTACGCTCGTGCAAGGGCAATCAAAGTTTTTATCTTCAAAATTTATCTCATCAAACACTTCGTCGATATCGGCTTCTCCAAGTACGGAATACCTATCATCTTTGAGGCTTGTTACTATTGCTTCTCTCGTATCCGTTTCGTCCCATATCTCGCCTACTAATTCCTCCAGCACGTCCTCCATAGTCACTACTCCGAGTGTGCCGCCGTAATCGTCGGTAACTATTGCCATATGTTGCTTTTTGCGCCTAAATTCAGCGAGTAAGCCATTTATGCGACGTGTGCGATATACAAACAATACTTCGCGCATTAGCTCTTTAGGCTCTCTTTTTTCGCCTTTGGCAAGGCACGCAAGCACGTCCTTTGCATACATTACCCCTATAATATTATCTACGCTGCCCTCATATACAGGCACGCGTGAAAACCCGTTATCTACGCACGCATTTATTACCTCTGCCAAATCTGCGTGAGCTTCTACCGCGCACATATCTACGCGCGGCACTAATATCTCCTGCACCGTGATATTGTTAAAATCTATAGCAGACTGAATTATCTCCGTCTCTTGGCTGTCGAGGACGCCCTCTTCCTCTACTGTATCGATAATAGTTTTCAGCTCGTCCTCTGTAACGGACGGCTGCACATTTAGCTCTGTGCCTTTACGTCCTGTGAAAACGCGCTTTATCACTACGAAAACCCATACTAATGGTGTAAGCACAAGCTTTATCAGCGATAATGGACGTGATGTAGCTACTGCCACCTTTTCAGCATTGTCTTTGGCAAAGCTTTTTGGCAATATTTCACCAAATATCAATACAAGCACCGTAATAATTACGGTGGATATAGCAGCTCCGCTCTCTCCCAAAATAGATGTAGCTATTACCGTGGCAATAGATGATGCTGTTAGATTAACTACGTTGTTGCCTATTAGTATTGCCGACAAGGTTTTGTCGTAATCTGTAGCATTATCCAGCGCCTGCAATGCCTTTTTGTCACCGTCCTCCGCACGTTTTTTAAGGCGGATTTTATTTACAGATGAAATCGCCGTCTCACTTGCGGAAAAAAATGCAGAAAAAACAAGCAGTAAAATCAGTGACAAATATATAGCGGGTCCAGGGGTATCCAAAAAAATCAACTCAGCTTTCTTTAAAATATTAGTTTATATAATAACAGAAAAATATAGGTTTGTAAAGAAAAATCATTTAATATCGAAAAAATTAAACGCTCTTATATGACGGCTTATGTATATTGTCCACACCAAAAGCCCTAATCCTGCCGATACAAACAAAATACCTGCAAGCAATGTCCACGCAGCCAAGCTGCCAAACGGATTGAACATCATAAATAGCCCCACGCACGCGCGTAAAACAGCATCTACCACAATGCCAATATACGGACACTGAGCCTTGTGCTGCCGCAACGCCAGAGCAAATTTCAGCCCTGCTGATATCAATGCCCAAAGCCCTAATACTATGCCGAGAAACGCGAGCGACACGCTTTGCTTTATTATAAATACCAATCCTACCGCTATGCTCACACCGCCTTGTATCAGCTTAAACGGCCCTATCGACGTATATTCTTTTATTCCAATGCTGTATGCAATCTCAAAAATCCCGACAATAAGTAATGTAATGCCAAGAAAAATCGGTAAAATATGCATCACTGTACTCGGCACAATTATAGCTATCAGCCCTACTGCTATCAGTATTGATGCCGCCGCTATAAGTGCCCATTTCCAGCGCTTAAATAGCTCCAATTTCTTCACCTCGTTTATTTTAAAGCAGCCTTTGCCTTTGCTCCTCTGCGCTCATCTCACTTATAAGGCAGGGCGGCACATCTAAAATGCTGCCTGCTCCCGTAGCGCCGCTTTCCGCCATACGTATACACGCGCGCGCGTATGCCGTAAGCACGCTTGAAGTAAATGACGGATTAGAGCCAAGCTTTACTTCGTAGCTTATAATATGCTTCGCTCCGTCACTTGTAGAGCCGCTGCGCAGCGCAAATCCGCCGTGCGCCATACCGCTGTGCTTTTCGGCAAATTCCTCTTTGCTTATAAAATGCACTGTGGTGTCGTAATCGGCAAAATAATTTGGCATTGTCTTTATTTCGGCTTCTATTTTATCTTTATCTGCGCCCTCTTTTGCTACCACATAGCATAATCTTGTGTGGCGCTGCCTTTGTGACAATACAGGATTTTCGCCGTTTTTTACATCGGCAATTGCCTTTTCTATTGGCATAGTATATTGCTTGGCATTAGCTACTCCATCTATGCGACGTACAGCATCGGAATGTCCCTGGCTTACACCCGGCCCCCAAAACGTATAGCTGTTACCGCTTGGTAAAATAGCTTCGCCCATTAAACGCTGCAAGCTAAATAGCCCCGGATCCCACCCTATCGAAATAAGAGACATATGCCCCGCTGCTTTTGCCGCCGCCTGCATAGAGGCAAAGTATTCCGGAATTTTCGCGTGTGTATCAAAAGTATCCACTGTGTTAAAATATTGAGCAAAATACGGCCCTTGCTCACATAAATCCGTGGCAGAGCCACCGCACAAAAGCACAGCATCAAGCTTATCCTTCATATCGGCGGCGGCGCTTACAGGCAGCACCTGCACACCATTTACATTTACATCATTCGGTCTGCGCGTAAAAATACATTCAAGGCTCATATCGCTCGCGGCATTTATTGCCATTTGCGCCCCTTTGCCAAGATTGCCATAGCCTACTATACCTACTTTGTATACTTTCCCCATACATTTACTCCCCATTAAATCTACTTTTTCCCTTTAGCTGAAGCCGCTTTGCTCGCGGCATTATCCTTTTGCTCTTCTCCTGCCGAGCTTACTCCCGACAAGCTAAACGTACCTGTCATTCTGTATTTCACTACATCACTATAGGTAAATGCCACACGATATTGCGCCGTCGGATCTAAATCCGTGAATGATGCTGTATACGTGGTGCCGTCCGCTTTAAAATATGCTGTTTTAATAAATTCCGCTTCGCCTTCGCCCTTTTTCCACAGCGCTACGGAAGCCTCTTGATACTGCGTTTCCTTTGGCTGATAGGTCTCGTCTTTTAATGCAAACAACGATGCATTAACGTTTAATGTAAGGCTACCTGTTGTAGTAAAATAATCTGTAGTGCGGTAATTTATAAGCAAATACGAGCCTGTCATCTTATCGTTTTCTATTAGAGTGGTCATCGTGCCTGCTGTTTCGGGCGCGGCAAGCCCTGTACCAAGCGCGATATCTCCGCCCTTAGTTGTTTCTATCACATCTTCGTTTTTTTCGTTTGCAGATGTAGCGCTTGCATCGGGCTTATCATTACAAGCTGTAAGCCCCATTGCTAATATTATTGCTAATATTATTGAAATTGTCCGTTTTTTATTTAATTTATACATTTTATTTCCTTTCACTTTAGGCAATATTAATAGCGGAAAGTGCATTTACTTCCTCGCTTGCAAGCTTTTGGTAATCCGCATTGTTAAACAGATTATCGTATCGATAAAGCGAATATCCGCTTATTGAATTTATGGTATTTAAGGTGTTTACCATATCTGCAAGATTGTGTCCGCTTTGCCATTCCGTTTGCTCCTGCGCACCGCCGTCCCCTGCGCCCACTCTGTATGCGCCAAGCCCTATATACAGCTTTACACTGCCGCTTCGCGGATAAGAGGCAAAGTCTCGGCACAGCTTTTCAAATTGATAATCGGTGCGCCCCGACTTTGTGAGATATCCGTATCCCCAATATATCTGCGGCATTATATAATCCACATATCCCTTTGTTTCAAGCCACAGCTTTACATCGGAATATTGCTGTGTGTAGTTGTTTTCATTATTGCCCTGTGGGCTTATGCCAAACACCACATTCGGCTTTATCGCTTTTATTGCCGCATACGTATCCTTCACGAGTATATTTACATTATCTCTGCGCCATTCACTCAGCTCCTTGCCATTGCCCTGCTGTGCATATTCAATAGCATCAAACTCGGCATCTGTAACAGGATAAAAATAATCGTCGTACTGCACACCGTCTATATTATAATTTTGCACCAGCTCCTCTACTCCGCTGATAATAAGCTCGCGTGCTTTTTCGCTTGACGGGCTATAATACATACCGCCTGCTGCCTCTTTTACTATTTCAGGATACAGCACCGCCGGATTTGTACTGCTAAGCGTTTGCGGAAGCTCTGCCGTAAGCTTAATGCGATACGGATTTATCCACCCCTCTATTGCAATGCCGCGCGCGTGCGCCTGCTCTATGAAAATCTCGAATGGATCGTATTCCGCTTCTTGCCCCTGCGTGCCTGTAATAAGATGGCTTTGCGGAAATATTTTGCTTTTATACATTGCATCTCCAAACGGGCGCACCTGCACGATTATCCTATTCAGCCCCATTTTTTTGCAATTGTCGAGCGCCGCCGTTATACCCTGTGTGCAGCTTAGAGCGCTTGTCATATCAAGATTTTGCCATTCAAGATAGCTAAACCATATCGCCTTATATCCGTCTCCGTTTACAATCGGTGCTTCAGAGCTTGAATTTGCAGGCGGTGCCGATGTGAAATCTTGCTTTACACTGTTTGCTTGTGAGGCGCTTGGCACTTTGCCGCAAGAGCTTAATAGGCAAAGCGCCAAAACAAAAGCAATGATTTTTTTATTTTTCAATATTAGTATCCCCATTTTCCTGTAATGTTGCTTCTGTTTTAAATAAACTATATGCAAAAATTAATTGGCTTATAAATATTATTACTGAAATTATCTGCCATATTATGCCAAGCTGCCTTGCAAAAAGCGATAATATGCCGCCGCCCACACCGCAAACTATTACTATTGAAGCTAGTTTTTTTATCTCCTTGCTATCAAGCTTAAAGTACGCATACGCAAAACTTGGCCACACAAATGCACCGATTATCGGCACATTGCACATACTTAATATTCCCAGTACCACTGCGCCCATTTCCGTATACATATACGTCTTATTTTTATCGCGGTCTGCTCCTGCCAAAAATAGCATTGCCACGCAAAACAGCATTGCCGCCGCTGTGCCAAAATATCCTGCCGCAATACCAAAGCATTGTAAAGCGGCTTGTAAAATATTAAGTGCCGCCGATACTACACACATTGCATAATAGGTTTTTTTACTTATAATCATAATTGTACCTTCCTTTGTGATAATTTGTTGAGCGCATAAGCAAGTAACAACAAAGCTCCGCAGCATAAAAGCGACATTGATAAGGATACGTCTGCCACCGCGTTAATACCCATACTGACTAATCCCATTGTAATGCTTTGCTGCATTGAAAATCCGCTTAAAAGCACGGCTCGCGATGCGCCCACTGCCATTTCATTTTGTTTATAATTATAAAACGGCTTGTATAACGACATTGCCATTCTTATGGCAATAATAAACGCTACTGTAAGCACTGCCGACAGCCGTAAAGCGAGCATTACCGAGCAAAAAGATGCTAATAAAAACAACGCGCCTGTAAAGCGCTTTGCGCCTAATCGATGCGCGGCTTTATCCGATACAGCGCCGATTAAGCCTGCCACACTTACTATCACCGACAGTACTCCCATAAATGCTACGCTTATTCCCGAGCGCTTGTATAGTAGCTGGCTTAAAAATATCACGATTGTATTTTCTACTGTCATTAAAATAGCCGACGAAATAAGATAGAACGAAAACCGCGGATTTGCCTTATAATGCGCTATTAATGCCGCAAGCTGTAAAGGGATAGACACTGTATCCTCGTGCTTCATCTGCATAGGCTTTAGCAATAAAGTAAGCATCATTGCAATGCCGTATGCTATCGCCGTTAAAAGCCCTGCCAAGCGATAATTTTCGCCTATAAAAATGCTATGCGCAAACCCTGCACACAGCATACCGCACATTGCCGCCGCTTCCCATATGCTAAGTATTTTATGTGAGCGCTCACTGCCTGCACACAAATATAAATATGCAGTATCACAGCCCGATAGCCCTGCCAAAACAAAAGACATTAGTATTCTCTCTGCAAAAAATCCGCCGATGCTATTTGCTTTCCAAAACACAAGCTTTGCCGCAAAAAAAATTATATTGCATAAAACAAGCATCCTTTTGTAGCCGAGCTTTGCAGTAACAAGCCCGAGCGGAAGCTCTAATCCTATGCTGAATATAAGCGATATAGCGTCTATAATACCCATTTGAGTAAGCGTAATTCCCGCCTCGATGCGATATAAAGCTGCAACAGGCGAATAAAACACAAGCCCTTGCAAAAAACTGATAACAAGCATAATAATTATGCTGTTTTTATATTTTTTCATTTTGTCCCCCGATTTAATTTTAAACGTTAAAACACTAACTGGGCAGCATTATAAATGCTACCCTGATTTTAAATTTTAAGCTTTTAAATCGGCTCTTGCAAAATAAAGCCTCCTATAGGTGAAAAGCTTCTTGTAATACGGGCATCAAAATCTTCGATTTTGGGTACACCGTGCGGTTATTAAAACATATCCGCAGCTTTAGCTGCGCACAACAAAAGTGATGTGTCACTT